>NZ_JAUZMY010000083.1:0-712 GCF_036327455.1 Nocardiopsis codii
GTAGTTTTCCGCGGTTGGAGAGCCTCACGGGTGTCCGTTCGTGTGGGTGGTCGTCACCTGCCTGGGATTGTCCTGGGCGCATGAGAGTTCTCGTTATCTGTTCGTGTCCTTGGTCTCTGTTGGTGGTGGGGGTTCGGTGGGTGGAACGCGTCGTGGGGTGGGTTGGTTCCCGGGGGCGGGCATGGGTGTGGGCCCGCGCCCGGTGGTGGGTGCGGGCCGGGTGGGGTGGGGGTCAGCGGAAGTCGGTGGCGTGGTCGGCGACCCACTGGCGGTAGGAGCGTGCGGGGCGGCCGAGGATCTGTTCGACGGTGGTGGTGGCGGGTTCGGGGTTGCGGGTCATGTGGTCGTGGGCGTCGAGGATGGCGTCGAGCAGGTCGGGTGGTAGGTCGCCGGGGTCGGCGGTGGCCTGGGCGCGGGTGAGGGTGTGGTGGGTCAGGGGCAGGTCCAGGACCTGGGCGATGATGCGGACCTGTTCGGCTTCGGTGTGGTGGTGGGGGCCGGTGAGGTGGTGGGTGCGCTGGTGGTGGTGTTCGGGGCGGGTGAGGGCGTCGACGGCGACGTCGGCGATGTCGGCTTCGTGGATGAGGGGTCGGGCGAGGTGGGGGTGGGTGGAGGTGACGGTGCGGTGGGTGCGGATCCGGGGTGCCCAGTGGAGGGTGTTGGCGGCGAAGCCGCTGGGGCGCAGGAAGGTCCAGTGGGCGCCGGAGCGGGT
>NZ_JAUZMY010000084.1:0-703 GCF_036327455.1 Nocardiopsis codii
TCATCACCAGCAGCGCGCGCCCGTCGGCCATGAACACCAGGCTGTTCGCGATCGCTCCGACCTCGCAGCCCAGCGCCTCCGCCGCCTCGGCGGCGGTGCGGGTCGACGCGGGCAGCTCCCGCACCCGGTCGCCGGCCCCGAACTCCGCGAGTGCCTCGACGACCCGCCGACTGCGCTCGGGCAGGTTGGTCCCGTCCGCCATGTGCTCTCCCCCTACTCGGTGCCGTGGCACAAGGTGCCGAGTGGCAGGGTACGCCCTCGGGCAGCCGTACGGCCCGGGAACCGGTGAACGGGCCGCGACCCGCGCGCCCCGCCCCGGGGCGGGCACAGCCGGAGGCCCCGTCCTAGGCTGACGGGGTGCCCGTACGCAACCGTTGGATCATCCTCTCCGTCAGCATGGTGGCGCAGGTGGCCAGCGTGTCGGCGATGTTCGGCGTGCCCGTCGTGCTCCCGCAGCTGCGGGACGCCTTCGGGATCACGACCGCGCAGGCGGGGATGCTGGCTGGACTTCCGTCCCTCGGACTGCTGCTCACCCTCCTGCTGTGGGGAGTGGTGATCGACCGGGTCGGTGAGCGGTCGACGATGGCGCTGAGCCTGGTCCTGACGGCAAGCGCGCTCGGCGCACTCTGGACCGTCTCCGATCTGTGGGGCGCCGTGGTGGTCCTGGTACTCGTGGGCGCGGTCGGCGGCCCGGTCAACGCGG
>NZ_JAUZMY010000085.1:0-669 GCF_036327455.1 Nocardiopsis codii
TGGCGGCAAGATGCAGATTGCGTTTCATCTCGATCCTTGGTTGGCCGTTGCCTGAAATCCAGGCATCTCCGGCTCGAATACCTGCGCTGTCAAACTGGTGAACCGGCTCACGCCGTCGAACGCCTGCTGCGTTTCTGGCATGTGAGGCGGACCGCCTGGTCTGCAGCTCTGGTATCGCATGACCTTCCCTGTAATTTTCCCGAATTTCGCTGTTCTTGGAAATAACTTCCCTGCTAGTTGTTTTATTCAATTTTAAAAAGAAGGCGGTTTTCGACGTGGTTTTCGCCGTCCGTTAATTCCTGAATGCGTCTAATTTGCCGATTTCCCTGTAAAATTCCCTGTTAACAGGGAAATCAAGCTGAGACGGGTGCGATTACCACTGGGTCGCCAGCCAAACGTTCCGGATTTCGGAGAACTTCCTTTTTGGGCGTGAGAAAGGCTGCCAATGGCGGGTTTTTCAGACTTGCGGAGTTTCTGCAAAGACCGGATTCGCACCGCTACATTCTGAAATCGGCCGCCAGTCTCCACTTAACCATTGTCGCGATTTTTCACTCTGGCGGACTGCGTATCTCTTCCAGCAATACTTTCGCTCGTCGGAACGGAATGGTTTCGAAACCCTCCACGAACTTCGATACCGTTCCGTGAAGCGTATGAGCTGCCTCTTCATCC
>NZ_JAUZMY010000009.1:0-227764 GCF_036327455.1 Nocardiopsis codii
GGGCAGGAACACCGGGACGATCGCACTGTTCCGCCCGCGGGCGGAGCACCAGAACCCCACCCACGCGGTCAACCACCACAGCCCCGGGACACCACCAACACGCAGAGCACCAGCCCCCCACCCACGCAGTCACCCCGCAAGCCCGGGCACCACCAACACGTGGAACAACACACCGCACCCCCACGGTCGACCACCACAACCCGGGACACCACCAACAGGCGGGCATGTGACACGGCGGCGCCGGCGGGGCTCTCAGGCCCGGGGGTAGGCCTGCCGGTAGGTGTCGCGCAGGCGCTCCACAGACACGTGCGTGTAGATCTGCGTGCTGCGCGGGCTCGCGTGGCCCAGGAACTCCTGCACGCTGCGCAGGTCCGCGCCGCCGTTGAGCAGATGCGTGGCGGCGCTGTGCCGCAGCCCGTGCGGGGCGCCGTCCGCACCGGCGGCGCGCAGGTGGACGTGCACGTCCTCGCGTGCCTGGCGCACCCCCAGCCGGCCGCCGCGCGCGCCGAGGAACAGCGCGCTGCCGCTGGCCGGGGTCACCGTCTCCGGACGCCCTCCGGACAGCCAGGCGTCGAGGGCGTCCAGGGCCGGGCCGCCCACGGGGACGGTCCGTTCCTTCGCCCCCTTGCCGAGGACCCGCACGGTGTCGCGTTCGCGGTCCACATCGGCCAGGTCCAGGGCACACAGCTCGGCGACGCGCACGCCGGTGGCGTACAGGACCTCCACCACCGCGCGGCGGCGCAGGTCCGACGGGGAGTCACCGGAGGGCCGGGAGAGCGCCGCGGCGGCCTGTTCCTCGTCCAGCACCGTCGGCAGCGACCGCTGCTGGGAGGGTCCCGACAGGCGGGGGCCGGGGTCGGCGGCCAGCACCCCCTCCCGGTGCAGGAACCGGGTGAGGGCGCGCACGGCAGCCACCCTGCGGGCGACGGTGGCGCGGCCGGCGCCCGCGTCGCGCGCCCGGGACAGCCATCCGCGCACCAGGAGCACGTCCAGGTCCTCGACCCGGTACCCGTTCTCCTCCAGGAAGGCCAGGAGGGAGCGCAGATCGGCGAGGTATCCGCGCACGGTGTGGGGCGAGCGCCCCAGCTCACCGGACAGGTGCGCGGCGAAACGGTCCAGCACGCTCATCCCCGGGGAAGGCACGCGACGCCCTCGATCTCCACGAGGTACCTCGGGTTGACCAGCCCGCTCACCTCGACGAGGGTTCCGGCCGGGCGGTGCTCGCCGGGGAGGCAGTCGACCAGTGCGCTGCGGAACTCGTCCAGGTCGGCGATGTGGCGGAGGAAGTACGTGAGCTTGACGAGGTGGCCCAGGTCCGCCCCGTGCGGGGCCAGGACGCGCTCCATGTTGCGGAAGACCTGCCGGGTTTGTCCCCCGACGTCTCCGACCACGTCCCCGTCGGGGGCCTCGGGGGTCTGCCCGGAGACGAACAGCAGCGGACCGTCCGCGAGCACGACATCACTGTACGGTTTGGCCATGGCGGAACCCTACCCGTCATCCCGGCCCGCTATCCGTGCCCCTCGGTCCACCCGGCCGCGGCCTCCCCCCGTCGCTGCGGCAGCCGCCAGCCGGACCGGCAGCGCTCCACCAGTCCCGCCGCGGCGAGCAGTCCCAGTGCCCGCATCGCCGTGTCCAGGGACGTCCCGCTCTCCACGGCGATCACCGCGGGCCCGGCCCCGGACCGGGGCACCGCGTCGAGCACCCGGGCGCTCTCGGCGTCGAGGTGTGCCGACACCCGCAGCGGCCCGCTCGCCGGAGGAAGCTCCCCCGCCGCCCCGATCTGCGCGACGACGTCGTCAGCGCAGGTGACGCAGCCCGCCTGCCAGTCGCGGAGGAGGACGTGGCACCCCACCGACATCGCGGAGGTGACCGGGCCGGGCACCGCCATGAGCACCCGGTGGAGCTCGACTGCGTGCGAGGCGGTGTTGAGGGCGCCGCTGCGCCTGCCCGCCTCCACGACCACCGTCCCCGGAGTGAGCGCGGCGATCAGCCGGTTGCGGATCAGGAAGTCCTTGGCCCGGGGCGTGGCGCCGACCGGCCGCTCGCTCACCAGGACCCCGGTCCGGGCGATGTCCGCGAACATGCCCGCGTGTCCGCGCGGGTAGTCCACGTCCAGCCCGCAGGCCAGCACCACCACGGTGCTCCCGTTGGCGTGGGCGGCCCGGTGGGCGGCGCCGTCGATCCCGTAGGCTCCCCCGGAGACCACCACCACGGCCTGTTCGGCCAGCTCGTAGGCCATCTCCGCCGCCACGTGCCCGCCGTAGGCGGTGGCCGAGCGCGCGCCCACCACCGCCACCGAGCGCAGGCACAGGTTGCGCAGGTCCCCGCCGCCGCGCACCCACAACCCGTGGGAACGGCGCCCTCCGGGGAGGTCCAGGCCGTCCAGGCGACCGGGCCACTCGGGATCTCCCGGGGCGACGAACCTGATGCCGGCCGCCGCGGACTCGCCCAGGAGCGCGTCGGGGTCGACCCGCGCGGCGGCGGAGCTCCAGCCCTCCCACCGGCGGCGCAGCCGGTCCCACACCTCCGGGGAGGGATCCTCGTCCTCCTCCAGGGGGACGGCCGGCGGAGGCTCCCCCGCGACCAGCCCCGACCACACCCCGGCCGCGCCGTGCTCGGCGAGCATCGCCCCCAGCCACAGGTCCCCCGGCGGTGCGACCGCCGTCAGGCAGGCCCGCGCCCTGGCCTCGGCCTCGTCCTCCCCGTCCCGTACGCTCACCGTGCTCCCCCTCCATCCGCTCCGCTCCGACCTCCGACAACCGCCCGGACCGCCGCCCCGCACCGGGGCAGCCCGCCCCCGGCCGGCCTCACCACGCCCGTCCGGACCACAGCGCGAAGGCGTAGGCGGTCTCCTCCTCCCCCGGCCGGTCCCGCTCGGCGAGGTCGGCCAGCGTCCACGCGACCCTCAGCGCCCGGTCGACACCGCGGGCGCTGATCTGCCCGGCGTCCATCGCCCTCCCGAGCACACGCAGCGCGGCGGGTTCCACGGGGAACTCCCGGCGCAGACGCGCCCCGGGGACCGCCGCGTTGGTGGTCCAGGGGGTGTGGGCGAGCCGCCCCAGAGCGCGGGCCCGCGCCTTCTCCACCCGGGCCGCCACCACGGCCGAAGACTCCGCGAACGCGCGGTCGGCGAGCAGTTCGGCCCGTGTCACCGGTTGCAGCTCGACCTTGAGGTCGATCCGGTCCAGCAGCGGGCCCGACAGCCGTGAGAGGTACCGGCGCCGCTCGCCCGGCGGGCAGGTGCACATGCTGCCCGGCCTGGCGCAGGGGCAGGGGTTGGCGGCCATCACCAGTTGGAACCGGGCGGGGAAGGTCACCGTGCAGGAGGCGCGGGCCAGCACCACCTCGCCCCGTTCCAGAGGCTCGCGCAGGGAGTCCAGCACCCCCCTGCCGAACTGCGGGGCCTCGTCGACGAACAGCACCCCCCGGTGGGCCTTGGACACCCACCCCGGCCTGGGGGACCCGCTGCCTCCGCCGATGATCGACGCCCGGGAGGACGTGTGGTGCGGGGCGGCGAACGGAGGCCGGGTGACCAGGGGCGCACCCCGGGGCAGCATCCCCGCGACCGAGTGGATGGCGGTCGCCTCCAACGCCTCGGAGGGACTCAGAACGGGCAGCACGGTGGGCAGGCGCTCGGCGAGCAGGCTCTTGCCCGTGCCCGGGGAGCCCAGCATCATGAGGTTGTGCCCTCCCGCCGCGGCGACCTCCACCGCCCGGCGGGCCACCGGCTGGCCCAGCACGTCGGCCAGGTCCGGCCCGGGGTCGCCCTCTCGGCGGGGACGGGGAGCCTCCGGCTCGACGGCCTCCTCCAGGAAGAACTCGCCGCGCAGCCACTGGCACAGGTCCATCAGGCTGCTCACCGCCGTGACCTCGACGTCGGGCACCAGCCCGGCCTCGGCCGCGTTGCCCCGCGCCACGACGAACCGGCGGTACCCCTGCCCGGTGGCCGACACCATCGCCGGAAGCACGCCGAGCACCGGGCGGGCCCGCCCGTCCAGTCCGAGTTCACCGATGAGGACGGTGCCCGCCAGGCGGTCCTGGGGCACCACGCCCGTGGCGCACAGCAGGGCCGCGGCGATGGCGAGGTCGAAGAGGCTGCCCGCCTTGGGGAGGCTGGCCGGGGACAGGCTGATGGTGATCTGGCCGCTGGGCCACTCCTCGCCGCTGTTGGCCACGGCCGCCCGGATGCGGTCCCGGGCCTCGCGCAGGGCGGCGTCGGGAAGCCCCACCAGGGTCACCCCGGGATCACCGCCGCCCAGGTGCACCTCCACCTCGACGATGTGTCCCTGGACCCCCAGGAGGGTGATGCAGTGGGTGCGGGCGAGCGTCATCACGTCATCCCCCGCTCGTGGGAGACGAACACGCGCCCACCGGTCACGAGGACGCAGACGCCGTCGACGCGCAGGGGCCCGGCCGGGACCCGGTGCCCGGCCGCCCAGGCCCGCCCCAGCCGGCGCAGGCGGCGCCGCTTGTCGGGGGTGATGGCGTCCACGGGGTGCCCGTACCGCACGGAGGTCCGCGTCTTGACCTCGGCGACGACCAGGATCGTGCCGTCACGGGCCACGATGTCGATCTCGCCCGCGGGCGACCGCCAGTTGCGGGCCAGGACCCGCATGCCCGCCCGCCGCAGGAAGACCACGGCGAGGTCCTCGCCCCGGCCGCCCAGGGTCCTGCGGTACTCGGCCCACCTGTCCACGTCGACCACCTCCCGTTACCACGGTGGGTGATCGCCGCCCGGCGCACCAGGGGGAGTTCGTTCCTGTGGACAACGCGGCCACGGCACGCGGGGCGCGTCCCCCGGCACGGCGGAACGGCTGCGGGACGGTCGGCCCCCCGGGGGCGGGGCCGCCGGGGGACGGCGGGGCCGGGTCAGGGAAGCTCGGGACCGCCGCGGGCTCCGCCGTCCGCGGGAGGCATCTCCAGATCGGACTTCTGGATCTCCTCGACGTTGACGTCCTTGAACGTCACCACGCGCACGTTGCGCACGAACCGGGCCGGACGGTACATGTCCCAGACCCAGGCGTCCTCCATCACGACCTCGAAGTACATCTCCCCGTTCTCGGTCGAACGCGGCTGGAGGTCGACGTTGTTGGTCAGGTAGAACCTGCGCTCGGTCTCCACGACGTAGCTGAACAGCCCGACGACGTCCCGGTACTCGCGATAGAGCTGGAGCTCCATCTCGGCCTCGTACTTCTCCAGGTCCTCAGAACTCATCCACGCGCTCGCTTTCGTCGCACTCTCCGGTCGTGGTGTGCCGGTCTCCTCATCACGTGTACACCGCCACCGCCCCGGTTGTTCCCTCCGTGGGGCGGCCCACGCATGAGGGGGACATCAGGACGATCCGAGATCCATCATGCGTCACGGAACGGACTTCTGGGCCCCGTAGAGCAGATTTCCTTCGACGGATCGGTCACCGGAACACTCCGGAGGTCCCGGTCCGTCTCCGGACCGGGAGCCGTCACGGCGTCACTGGTCCGCGTCGTTGAGGGCGTCGAAGCTCTCGGGGACGCCCAGACCGCCGGCCTGGTTGAACGGCCAGATGATGACGAACGCCCGGCCGACCACGTGGTCGATCGGGACGGCGCCGCCACCGGGGTTGTTCTGGTTGAGGCGGGAGTCGTAGGAGATCGCCCGGTGGTCCCCCATCAGCCACAGGTGCCCCTCGGGCACCTCGATCGGGCCGAACTCGGTGTGACTGGCCACGCTGCCCGGGTACAGGTAGGCGTCCTCTTCCAGGGGGACGCCGTTGACCAGGATGCGGTTCTGCTCGTCGCAGCACTCCACGGTGTCGCCGGGAAGCCCGATGACCCGCTTGATGTACTCCTTGCCCGAGGGGGCCGCGCCCAACTGCTGCTGCACCCAGGTGAAGGCGCCCGCGACGGGGTTGGTCGGCTCGGGAACGGTCACGGTGTTCGGATCGTCCCACGACCCGTTGCCGTTGAAGACGACCACCTCGCCGCGCTCGATGTCGCGGATCTGGTAGACGACCTTGTTGACGAGCACCCGGTCGCCGACGAGCAGCGTGTTCTCCATCGACGTGGAGGGGATGTAGAACGCCTGCATCACCCAGGTCCTGATCACGAACGCCAACACCACGGCGATCACGATCAGGATGGGGAGTTCCTTCCAGAACGACCCCTTCTTCTCAGCGCTCTGGGACTTGCTCATCTCGGCGTCCGCCTTCTCCTCCGGCTCCTGGCCAACGGCTTCGGAGACACCACTGGCTCCCGAGTCCTCAGGGACTCGGGAGCCAGTGGCGGAGCTTCGCTCCTCCGGGCCGGGCCGGGCGGAATCCTCGTCCTGGACCCCGTCCGCGCCGGGGTCCCTCTCGTCTTTGTTCATCGAGCCGAAGCCTATCCTGCCTCCCCCTCGGGAGGAGGTCGGTTCGGCCCCGAAAAAGAGCGGAAGACTACTTGGAGACGGGCTCGCGGCGCTCGCGGATGCGGGCGGCCTTCCCGCGCAGGTCGCGCAGGTAGTACAGCTTGGCGCGACGCACGCGGCCGCGGGCGGCGACCTCGTACTTCTCGACGGCCGGGGTGTGGATCGGGAACGTACGCTCCACGCCCACGCCGTAGCTCACCTTGCGGATGGTGAAGGTCTCGCGGTTGCCCGAGCCCTGACGACGGATGACGACGCCCTTGAAGACCTGGACACGGGTGCGGGTGCCCTCCGTCACGCGAACGTGGACGTTGAGCGTGTCGCCCGGACGGAACTCGGGGACGTCGGTGCGGAGCTGAGCCTTCTCGAGCTCCTGGATGGCGGTGTGCATCTCGCGATTCCTCATCGATAGCGCTCCGCGCCCAGTCCCCGGCGTGGTGCGGGAAGGGGTGCGCGGGCGAGGGCCCGTTAAGGGTCTGGACATTCGAACCACCCGGTGACCGTCACAGAGGCCGACGTCGTACCGCCGGCATGCGGATGCCAAGGGTCACCCAGGGGGAACCCACCCAGTTTGCCACATGTCAGGTGGCTTCCCGAACCGCCTCCTCGGCGAGGACCTCCCGGTCACGCCGGTCGAGGGCCCGCTCCGGCATGGCGCCGACGAGGTCGGGCCGGTTGCGGGCGGTCTTGCGGAGCGCCTGGTCGCGGCGCCAGCGGTCCACGGCCCCGTGGTTGCCGGACAGCAGCACGGGCGGCACCTCCTGGTCCCGCCACGTGACGGGCTTGGTGTACACCGACCCCTCGACCAGGTTCTCCATGCCGCCGGAGGCGAAGGAGTCCTGGACGGCCGACTCGGTGTTGCCGAGCACACCCGGCAGCAGCCGCGTGATCGCCTCGACCATCACCAGCGTCGCGGACTCGCCCCCGTTGAGGACGTAGTCGCCGATGCTGATCTCCTCGACCGGCATCCGCAGGGCGGCGTCGGCGGCCACCCGGGAGTCGATGCCCTCGTACCGGCCGCACCCGAAGACCAGCCGCTCCTCGCCGGCCAGGCGTTCGGCGTCGGCCTGCCGGAAGGGACGGCCGCTGGGGGTGGGCAGGATCAGCCGAGCCGGAGCGCCGTCCACGACCTCGTCGAGCGCCTCCCCCCAGGGTTCGGGCTTCATGACCATGCCCGGGCCTCCCCCGTAGGGGGTGTCGTCCACGGTGTTGTGCCGGTCGTGGGTCCAGGACCGCAGGTCGTGGACCCGCACGTCGAGCAGCCCCGAGGTGCGCGCCCTGCCGATCAGGGACAGGTCCAGGGGGGCGAAGTAGTCGGGGAAGATGCTGATGATGTCGATGCGCACGGCGCGCCCTTCAGTCGGCTAGGTCGAGCAGGCCGGGCGGGGGGTCGAGGACGATCCGGCCCCCGGCCACGTCGACCTCGGGGACCAGGGCGGCGACGAAGGGCACCAGCACCTCGCCCCCCTCGGGCGTGGCCACGACCAGGACGTCCTGGGCGTGGTGGAGCACGTCGTCGACCGTGCCGACGGCCTCGCCCCCGGTGGTGACAGCGGCCAGGCCGATGAGTTCGTGGTCGTGGAACTCGTCCGGGTCGTCCAGAGGGGCGATGTCCTGGGAGTCCACGAACAGGAGGGTGCCGCGCAGCGCCTCGGCGGCGTCGCGGTCGGCGATCCCCCGGAAGCGCACCAGCAGCCGGTCACTGTGGCGGCGGCTGGACGCGACGGTGAGCGGCCCGGCTCCCGCCGGGTCGGTGGCCATCAGGGTGCCGTCGGCGAAACGGGCCGCCGGGTCGTCCGTCCGCACGTCGACGGCGACATCGCCCCGGATACCGTGCGCGCGGCCGATCCGGCCCACAACGAGTCGCATGGGAGGTTCCGTCCTTCCGCCCGTCCCACCGTGGAGACGGGAAAACTGTGCCCGGGGCACGTTGCCCCGGGCACAACTACGGGGCGCCGACCGTTCGTGGTCGGCGCCCCAAGAGGCGCGTCAGCGCACTTCGTGCAGGTCCAGCAGGTCCACGCGGACGTACCGGCCCCCGGCGAGGGAGCCGATGACGGTCCGCAGGGCCTTGGCGGTGCGGCCGTTGCGGCCGATCACCTTGCCGAGGTCGTCGGGATGGACCCGGACCTCCAGGACCTTGCCCTTGCGGAGCCGCTTGGCTCTCACCTGGACTTCCTCGGAGTTCGCAACGATCCCCTTCACGAGGTGCTCAAGCGCCTCTTCCAGCACGTCAGGCCTCGCCCTCGGACTTCTCGGCCTCGGCGGTCTCGGCGGGCTTGTCGGCCGCCTTCTCCGCCTTCTTCTCGGTCTTCTTGGCCTTGGTCTTGCCCTCGCCGCCGGGGAGCACGAGCTCCTTCAGAGCGGCCTGGAAGGCGGCTTCCTTGGCCTCGGGGTCCTTGGCCTCGGCGACCTGGAGCGGAGCCGGGGCGGGCAGGCCCTTGAACTTCTGCCAGTCGCCGGTCTTGCGCAGGAGGACCTTGACCGCGTCGGAGGGCTGGGCGCCCACGGACAGCCAGTACTGCGCCCGCTCGGAGTCGACCTCGATGAGGCTCGGGTGCTCCTTGGGGTGGTACTTGCCGATCTCCTCGATCGCCTTGCCGTCACGCTTGGTGCGGGCGTCGGCGACGATGATGCGGTACTGGGGCGTACGGATCTTGCCCATACGCTTGAGCTTCAGTTTGACAGCCACTGGAGTGGTCTTCTCCCGATGAACGGTGTTCGGCGCCCGGCAGGGAAACCACGTGGGGTTGCAGCACCCGCCCAGGCAAGACGTGGGTGGCGGGTTAGTTAGAGGGCTGACCCGTCCACCGTTAGTCGACTACTCATTGTGCCAGACGCGAGCGCGTTCCTCGGACAGGACACCGGCGCCCGCGTGGTGGCGACGCGACGAACGGCCCGCCCCCGCTCCGGGGACGGGCCGCGTGTGGCCTTCGCTACTCCTTGGGCAGCTTGAAGTTCGACAGGTCCGGCATGTTGGGTCCGCCGAAACCGGGCGGGAGCGTGGGCTGCCCGCCGCCTCCTCCGCCGAGGCCCGGGGGCAGCTGCGGCATCTGCTGGCCGCCCTCCTCCTGGCGCTTCTGGCGTTCGGCCGCGCGGTCGGCCTCCTGTTGGCGGGCCTTCATCGGGTTGCCGCTGCGCTGCTTGCCCTTCTTCGCCTTCTTGGCCTGGGCCTTGGCCTTCTTGCGGTTGCCGCCGACCGCGCCGGGCATCCCGGGCATGCCGGGCATCCCGCCGTTCTTCATCTTGCGCATCATCTTCTGCGCCTCGAAGAAGCGGGTGACCAGGCCGTTGACGTCGCTGACCTGCGTACCCGAGCCGTTGGCGATGCGCAGCCGGCGCGAGCCGTTGATCGTCTTGGGGTGGGCGCGCTCCCCGGGGGTCATCGACTGGATGATCGCCTGGATACGGTCCAGGTCCTTGTCGTCGATGTTGTCGATCTGGTCCCGCATCTGCCCCATGCCGGGCATCATGCCGAGCAGGTTCCCGATCGGGCCGAGCTTGCGGACCATCGACATCTGCTGGAGGAAGTCGTCCAGCGTGAAGTCGTCGTCCGAGGCCATGGTCGAGGCCATCTTCTCGACCTCGGCCTCGTCGAACGTGCGCTGCGCCTGTTCGATGAGCGTGAGGACGTCACCCATGTCCAGGATGCGCGACGCCATCCGGTCCGGGTGGAAGAGGTCGAAGTCCTCCAGCTTCTCGCCGGTGGACGCGAACATGATCGGACGGCCCGTGATGTGCCGGATGGACAGGGCCGCACCACCGCGGGCGTCACCGTCGAGCTTGGTGAGCGCGACCGCGTCGTAGCCGACGCCGTCGAGGAAGGCCTGGGCGGTGTTGACCGCGTCCTGGCCGATCATCGCGTCGACGACGAAGAGGATCTCGTCGGGGCTGACGGCGTCGCGGATGTCGGCGGCCTGCCGCATCATCTCGGTGTCCACGCCGAGGCGGCCCGCGGTGTCGATGATGACGACGTTGTGGTTGTTGCGGCGCGCGTGCTCGACGGACGCCCGCGCGACCTCGACCGGGTCGCCCACGCCGTTGCCGGGCTCGGGAGCGAACACCGGGGTGCCGGCGCGCTCACCGACCACCTGGAGCTGGGTGACGGCGTTGGGGCGCTGGAGGTCGGCGGCGACCAGCAGCGGCGTGTTGCGGTCGGCCGCCAGCCACTTGGCGAGCTTGCCCGCCAGGGTGGTCTTACCCGCACCCTGGAGGCCGGCGAGCATGATCACGGTGGGCGGGTTCTTGGCGAACCGCACCTGCCGGGTCTCGCCGCCGAGGATCTCGACCAGTTCCTCGTTGACGATCCTGATGACCTGCTGCGCCGGGTTGAGGGCCTTGGAGACCTCCTCACCGCGGGCGCGCTCCTTGATCCGCGCGATGAACTCGCGGACCACCGGCAGCGCGACGTCCGCCTCCAGCAGCGCGAGACGGATCTCGCGCGCGGTCGCGTTGATGTCCTCCTCGGACAGCCGCCCCTTGCCGCGCAGCGAGGAGAAGACCGATGTCAGCCGGTCGGAAAGCGTCTCGAACACGAGTTTGGCCAGTCCTTCGTCTCGTAAGTGGTTTCCCAGCCTACCCGCCCACCGCCGCCGGACAGTAGCCCGAGGCTGCGGGGGTCGGAAACGGGGAGAGGGCGGAGCCTGTGCGCCCCGCCCTCCGTGATGTCGGTGACCGCGGCCACCGCCCGCCGTCCCGGCCCGCGGCCCGCGGAGTTCCGGGGGCGCTAGTTGCCCTCGTCCTCCTCGGACTCCTCCTCGGCGGGGGCGCCGCCGGCCAGGGTGGCCTCGCGCTGCTCGGCGAGGGCCGCCAGCATGTCCTCCTGCTGGCCGCCGGTCAGGCCGCGGGTGGAGAGCTGGGCCTCACCGTCGATGGTGTAGGTCTGCTGGGTGGAGCTGACGATGTTGTAGTCGGCGCTGCACGAGAGGTCCAGGGTCGAACCCGCCTCCAGGGTGCCGCCGTCGTCACACGTCTGCTCGCCGATGTCGGCGTTGGTGAAGGTCACGTCCATGCGGACGGTCACCTCTCCGCTGCCGTCGCCGCCCGCGTCCCGCACGGTACCCGACCAGGTGCAGTTGGGGCCGTCCTCGCAGTTCATCGCGGGGTTGCCGTCCCATCCCACCTCGATCCTGGCGTCCCTGGAGCCGGTCAGGTCCTCTTCCGCGGTGGCGATGACGCCGTCGTAGAGCTCCTCGACGGCGGCGGTGTCGGCCTCGGCCAGGTCCAGCCGGACCTGCGGCCCGGTCTCCGCCCCCTCGGGGACGAGCTCCTCGATGGCGATGCGCTGGATCTGCTCGGTCTCGGCGTTGATCCAGATCTGGTTGCGCTCGCCGGCGAGGTCGACCCGGTGGGTGAGGGTGCCGTCCAGGTTCTCCTCGACGGCCTCCTCGGAGTCCAGCTCGATCGCGGAGAGGATCGCGGAGAGCTCCGGCGGGGCGAGGGTGGAGCTGGGGTTGAGCCCTGCCTGGGCCGCGGAGGAGCGCACCCAGTTCTCGTTGAAGTCGTCGAAGTCCGGGCCGAAGACGCCCTGGTCGAGCCAGAAGTCCTCGATCGCGCGGATGAAGAGCTTGCCGTCGGCGGCGAGCACGTCGGCCTCGACGCTGTTGGCGCGGATGGTCCCGCTGGTCGCGCCCGTGTCGGCGACGGTGAGCGAGGCGTCCCGGACCTCGGAGGAACCGACGGTCTCGGCGATCTGCCCGGTGGCGGTGAGCGCCGGGTAGGCGGCGAGGTCGGCCAGGGCGTTCTCCAGCAGCGGCGCCGCGGCCACCGGCTCGGCGGGCTCGGGGCTGGGCTCCTCCTCGCCCCCTCCGGGGCGGAGGTTGCTCAGGTCGATGGAGCACGCGGTCAACCCGAGCACGGCGACCGCGCTCGTCGCGGCGAGCGCGGCACGCCCGCCCCTGCGACCCCTGAAGTGACTAACCGGCGCCATCTTGCCTCCTGACCCCGACCTGTGGGGCACTGTACGAATCAGCGTGAGTTTCCGGGTGGGCGGCGGGATGAGCGGCCCGGGACCCGTTCCTGGCATGAGACGCGGATGCGCGGCCCCTGGTTTTACCTCGGGACCTCCGAAAGGCGCCGATGCGCATCTGTGATTCGGCCGACGTCCCCGGCCGAGCGCATCCGTCCTGCGGCTGCTCCGCCGCGCCGCTCAGAAAGGGTACCGAACCCACACGCAGGCCACGGCCACTACCGGGCCTCGAATGCCCATATATGCCACGAAGCACTCTAAGGCACAGAACGGGGCCGACGGGGAGATCCCCGTCGGCCCCTGGCCACCTCACCGCGTCAACGGCGCAGGGCCGATGACCTCAACGCTGAGGCCTAGGCCTTGACCTGCGGTGAGGCCGTCTCCCCGCCCGGAGGCGTCGGCGAGGAGACCGCTTCTGCCTCGATCTCGTCGAGCTCCTCGAAGGCGTAGGCCGACTCGGCGTGCAGCTCGTGGTCCAGGCCGTTGGTCTCGACCTCCTCGGTGATGCGGAACCCGACGATGAGGTCGATGATCTTGGCGATGACCCAGGTGACGGCGAAGGAGTAGAGCATGACTCCGACGACCGCGACGACCTGGACGGCCAGGAGGCCGATGCCGCCGCCGTAGAGGAGGCCGTCCGCGCCACCGGTCACACCCGCGGCCAGGAAGCCGAGGACCAGCGAGCCGATGATGCCGCCGACCATGTGGATGCCCACGACGTCGAGCGCGTCGTCGTACTTGAACTTGAACTTCCAGCTGATGGCGTAGGCGCAGACGGCGCCGGACAGGGCGCCGACGGCGATCGCGCCGAGCGGGGTGACGTTCGCGGCGGCCGGCGTGATGGCCACGAGGCCGGCGATGGCGCCGGAGGCGAAGCCGAGCGCGCTGACCTTGCCGTAGCGCAGGCGCTCGACGAGCATCCAGGCGCCGGTGGCGGCTGCGGTGGCGACCTGGGTGTTGACCAGTGCCAGGGCGGCGGTGCCGTCGGCGGCGTAGGCGGAACCGGCGTTGAAACCGAACCAGCCGAACCACAGGAGCGCGGCGCCCAGCAGGACGAACGGAAGGTTGTGGGGACGCATCGACTCGGAGCCGAAGCCCTTGCGGCGCCCGAGGACGAAGGTCAGCGCGAGCGCTGCCGCGCCGGCGTTGATGTGGACCGCGGTACCGCCGGCGAAGTCGATGACCTCGTAGCCGCCGATCGTGAGGCTGCCGATCCAGCCGTCGCCCCAGACCCAGTGGGCGACGGGGAAGTAGACGAGCAGGGCCCAGACCGGAGCGAAGAGCATCCAGGCGCCGAACTTGGCGCGGTCCGCGATCGCGCCGCTGATGAGGGCCACGGTGATGACCGCGAACATCATCTGGAAGCCGGCGTCGACGAGCAGCGGGTAGCCGCCCGCCCCGTCGGCCGCGGGCTCGATCTCGCCGATCAGGCCGCTGAGCCCGACGTAGTCGAAGCCACCGATGAACGCGTTGAGCGGGCCCCCGTCGGAGTAGGTGAGCGAGTGGCCCACCACGACCCAGAGAACACTCACGATCGCGATGCTCGCGAAGCTCATCAGCATCATGTTCAGGACGCTCTTGGCCCGGGACATGCCTCCGTAGAAGAAGGCCAGGCCCGGGGTCATGAGCATCACGAGCGCTGCGCTGATGAGCAGCCACGCCGTGTTGCCGGTGTCAATCATTGCGTCGCCTCCATAGGACGGACGGGGGATTGTGTCTGTGAGGGCGGCAGTCAGCGAGCGCATCATCGGGCCCGATGCAGATCACCACGCAGGCAACCTTCCGACCGGGGTGTTTCTCCCCGGGGCCCGATGTGTTGCGCAGGGGTAAAAGGACAGCCAGAAGTGTTAACGCACCATGAACCGAACCCCCAGCACGCCCGAACGCACGTGCACCGGAACAGAGCGACCCCCACCACATGAACCAGGAGTGACGATTGCGGCACTCTCAGTCAGATCTCACGTCCATAACGACAGCATCGTCAAGTAGGCGCCGTTCCGTGTTTCACCGGCATGTCGATCGTATGAAGTGGATCACACCAGTGGCGATGTCGGGAAACACCCGTATTCGTACCGTGTGAACACGGCAGTGGCCGGGCACCCGATCGGGTGCCCGGCCACGTTCTCCGTCCCCCGCCCCGCGGGCGGGCGGTCCGCCTCAGCCCAGGATGGCGTCCACGAAGACCTCGGGATCGAAGGGCGCCAGGTCGTCCGGGCCCTCACCGAGCCCCACCAGCTTGACCGGCACGCCCAGCTCGCGCTGGACCTGCACGATGATGCCGCCCTTGGCGGTGCCGTCCAGCTTCGTCAGCGCGATGCCGGTGACGTTCACGACCTCGCCGAACACGCGGGCCTGGCGCAGGCCGTTCTGCCCCGTCGTCGCGTCCAGGACCAGGAGCACCTCGTCGACCTGCGACTTCTTCTCCACGACGCGCTTGACCTTGCCCAGTTCGTCCATCAGGCCGGTCTTGGTGTGCAGGCGCCCCGCGGTGTCGATGATGACGGTGTCCGCGCCCTCGTCGATGCCGCGGGAGACCGCGTCGAAGGCCACGCTCGCCGGGTCGGCGCCCTCCTCCTTGCGCACGACCGGGGCCCCCACGCGGCTGCCCCAGGTCTGGAGCTGCTCGGTCGCGGCGGCACGGAAGGTGTCCGCGGCACCGAGCACGACGCTGCGCCCGTCGCCGACCAGCACGCGGGCCAGCTTGCCGGTGGTGGTGGTCTTGCCCGTGCCGTTGACACCGACCACCATGATCACGGCGGGCCGGCCGCCGTGGGGCTCGGTGCGCACGGTGCGGTCGGCGTCGGTACGGATCTGCGCCAGGAGCTCCTCGCGCAGCAGCGCCCGCACCTCGTCGGGGCCGCGGGTGCCGAGCACCTTGACGCGGGTGCGCAGGTTCTCCACGATCTGGGAGGCGGACGTCACGCCGATGTCGGCGGTGATGAGGGTGTCCTCGATCTCCTCCCACGCGTCGTCGTCCAGGGTCTCGGAGGAGAGCAGGTTGAGCAGCCCCTGCCCGAAGGAGCTCTGCGACCGGGCCAGCCGGGCCCGCAGACGCACCATGCGCCCCGCGGAGGGGGGCGGGGTCTCCAGCTCCGGCTCGGCGGGCGGAGCGGCCGGGGTCTCCGGCGGAGCGTGCGCCGGAGGCGTGCGGACGGTCCCGGAGTCCCTGTCCCGGTCCTCCTCGACGGCGGTCGCACCGGCGGCCCCCGTGGTCTCGGCTCCGGGTTCCTCCTTGCCCGGTTTGACCCGGCGTTGGGTCCTGACCAGGAAGAACCCGCCGACGGCCAGGAGCGCGACGGCGATGACGATGGCAGCGATCAAGGTGATGTCCATAGCGTTCACCAGTCTCCCAGAGTGTGCGACGCGTTCGCGTCACGACCGTGTGGCATGCCGGGCACGAACGGCCCGGAAGCTCCGGCGCAGTCGGCGGGGGTGTCCGTCCCATCGGTTCTCAGGTGCTGCGGTGGCGTGTGGTGCGCAGGATGAGGACGAAGAAGGGGGCGCCGAGGAAGGCGGTCACCACGCCGATGGGCAGCTCGGCCGGGGACACCAGCGTCCGGGCCACGATGTCCACCACGACCAGGAACGCCCCGCCGAACAGCACGGTCACCGGCAGGATCGCACGGTAGTTGGAGCCCACCAGCCGGCGCACGACGTGCGGGACGACGATCCCCACGAAGCCGATCAGACCGCTCACCGACACGGCGGCGGCCGTGGCCAGCGACGCCGCGCTGATCACCACGATGCGCACCGCGGCCGGGTTCAACCCCAGGCTGACGGCCTTGTCGTCGCCGAGAGCGAGCATGTCCAGCAGGTAGCCGCACAGCAGGAGGACGACCAGGCCGACCACGGCGTAGGGGGCGATCAGCCGCACGTCGTTCCACCCGTCCCGGCCCAGGCCGCCGAGCAGCCAGGCGTAGATGCGCTGGAGCTGGTCGATCCCCAGCTGCTGGACGAGCGTCTGGGCCGCGGAGAGGAAGGAGGACACGGCGACTCCGGCGAGGACGAGGGAGGCCGTGCCCCCTCCGCCCGCCGTGGAGCCGAGGAGGTAGGCGGCGGCCACTCCGAGGAGCGCGCCGAAGAAGGCGGCGACGGGGACCAGGGCGCGCGGGGAGTCGGTGAACTCCTGCCCGAAGACCATGATCAGGGTCGCGCCGAGCCCGGCCCCGGCCGCCGCCCCGAGGAGGAAGGGGTCGGCGAGCGGGTTGCGGAACACGCCCTGGTAGGCGCCGCCCGCGGTGGCCAGGAGGGCGCCGACGATCGCGCCCATCACCACGCGGGGCAGCCGCAGCTCCACGAGCAGGGCCGCCTGCCGCTCGGTCAGCGGGGACTCCACGCCGAGCGGCAGAAGGCTGAGGAGGTGGCGGACGATGTCGGCTGCCGACAGGGAGGCCGCGCCGGCGGAGATGCCGAAGAGGCCCGCCGCGACCAGCGCGGCGAGCCCGACGGCGGCCCATCCGACGGGGAGGCCGACACCGCCCTTCACGCTAGCTGCCCGCGTTCTCGGTGACGGCCTCGCCGACCAGTTCGGCGAACTCGACGACGCGCGGTCCCCAGCGGGAGGCGATGTCGGCGTCGAGCAGGTAGACGGCGTCGTTCTGGACGGCGGTGACGGTGTCGAAAGCAGGGCGCGCCGCGACGTCGTCGACCGTGGACTCGTCGCCGTAGGACAGGAAGACCAGGTCGGGGTTCTCCTCGACGATGTACTCCTGGGACAGCTGCGGGTAGCCGCCCGCGGAGCCGTCGTCGGCCGCGTCGGCGATGTTGACCAGCCCGAAGGACTGGTAGATCTGACCGGCGAAGGTCTCGGAGGTGGCGGAGAACGAGGTCTCGTCGAGCTCCTGGTAGAAGGTCAGCCCGGCTCCGTCGGCCGTGTCGCACACGCCGTCGACGACCGCGTTGAACTCGGTCTCGACCCGGTCCGCCTCGGCGTCGGCCTCTGCGGTCCGGCCGGTGACGTCTCCGAGCAGGCGGATCTGCGCGTAGGTGTCCTCCAGGCCCGCGGCGGCGTCGATGACGAGGGTGGGGATGCCCACGGTCTCCAGCTGGGAGGCGGTGTCCTCCGCGCTGCGGGCGAGGACGACCAGGTCGGGGTCGTACTCGGAGATGGCCTCGACACTGGGCTCGAAGCCGCTCAGCGCCGTGGTGGGGGCGTCCTCCGGGTAGTTGGAGTACTCGTCGGCGGCCTCCACCTGGTCACCGGCGCCGATGGCGAAGAGCATCTCGGTGTGGCTCGGCGACAGGGAGACGATCCGCTCGGGCTCCTCCTCGACGGTGACGTCGCCTGCGGCCCCCGCGACCGTGACGGGGAAGGTGCCGTCGCCCACCGAGGGGCGGTCGGGGTCGGCCCCGGGGGCCCCGCAGGCGGCGGGTGCGGCGTCGGTCGTCGGTTCGGTCTCGGGCTCACCGTCGTCCGCCCCGCCGCCGCAGGCGGTCAGGGCGAGGGTGGCTCCGAGGAGGACGACGGGAAGTTGGCGTGCGATCCGCACGGTGCTCCTTGTGGGGTGGGGGAAGGAGCACGGTCCTGGCGGAGACTGCCTGTCCTTCCCACGAGGACGGGTACGTCGATGCCGTGAGGCGACCTGGCTCGTCCCCGTCGGGCGGGGCTTCACAGTTGCGGGACAGCGCCGGATTGGGCGGCCTGAGGTGGCCGCGGTACCGGACTTCGCTCCTTCGACACCGGACGGGCCGCCCGGAGGCGGCCCGCCACTCCCAGCGTACTCGGCTCCGCCCTGGCCCTCGCTGGTGGCCCTGTGACCGCTCCGGCCTGCGCCTTCTCCGGTTTCGGGCCGTCCCTCCGCGGATCGGCGAAGAGAAAAGGAACTCGGTACCACAGTGCCTTTTGTTCCCGTGAAATGCAAAAGGCAATGTATGTCCGTTTATGAACCTCACGCGAAACATCAACCACAAGTGCCACTTGGATACACCATGTGGCCATATTGAGTCTTCGCGAACATTGACACTTTCATGGCACACGGCAATGATCTCGTTGCTATGCGCGCCGATCAAACGAGTACGGACATGAAGCGGCGTATCCCCCTGAGCACCACTTTCGTCCCCAGTGGGGTACTGCTCCGCTCCCCCGGTGTCCAGCGGCGTGCACCGAGAAGGGAAGTGTTGACAAGGTGGTACCCCACCGATCACGCCTGGCAGCGCTCGCCGGGTTGACACTCGTGGCGGGCCTCGCCGCCTCCACACCGGCGAACGCCGACGAGGTGTCCGAGCTGGCCCCCCTCCACCCCGCCCCCTCCTCCGAGAACGGTGAACTGACCCACCAGGCCAACGGCCTGTGGTTCATCGAGCTCGAGAGCCCGCCCACCACACAGGGGACCTCCTCCGCGCGGGTGGACGGCGAGCACGAGGACTTCCGGGCCGAGGCCGAGGAGCACGGCCTGGAGTACACCGAACGGCACTCGTTCAGCGAGCTGTGGAACGGTTTCTCCGTCGAGATGGACGACGCCCAGGTCGGCACCGCGCGGGAGATCCCCGGCGTGAGCGCCATCCACCCCGTCGTCACGTACCGGATCCCCGACACGGACGAGAGCTCCCCGGACCTGGCCACCGCCCTCCCCATGACCGGATCCGACATCGCCCAGAACGAACTCGGACTGACCGGCGAGGGACTCCGGGTGGCCATCATGGACACCGGTGTCGACTACACCCACCCCGACCTCGGCGGTGACGGATTCCCCAACGACCGCGTGGTCGTCGGCCACGACTTCGTGGGCGACGCCTTCAACGCCGGCGACCCCGCCTCCGTGCCCGTCCCGGACGAGGACCCCCAGGACTGCAACGGGCACGGCACGCATGTCGCCGGGATCGTCGGGGCCGAGGGCGAGGTCACCGGGGTGGCGCCCTCCGTCGAGTTCGGGGCCTACAAGGTGTTCGGCTGCACCGGTTCCACCACCTCCGACATCATGGTCGCCGCCATGGAGCAGGCCCTCGTCGACGACATGGACGTGCTCAACATGAGCATCGGCTCGTCGCACTCCTGGCCCCAGTACCCGACCGCCGTCGCCGCCGACAACCTGGTCGACGAGGGCATGGTCGTCGTCGCCTCCATCGGCAACGAGGGAGCCAGCGGCCTCTACTCGGCGGGCGCCCCCGGCCTCGGCGAGAACGTGATCGGCGTCGCCTCCTTCGACAACACGCACATCCAGGCCGCGTCCGTCACCGCCAACCCCAGCGGGGAGGCCCTCGCCTACATGGAGATGGGCGCGGCGGAGCCGCCGCCCACCTCCGGTGAGACCGACGAGCTCGTCCACGTCGGCCGGGGCTGCACCTCCCTGGGCGACGAGGTCGCGGACCTGGAGGCCAGGACGGCCCTGATGGTGCGCGGCGAGTGCACCTTCGCCGAGAAGTACGACGCGGCCCTCGCCGCGGGCGCCACCGGCGTCGTCATGTACAACAACGTGGCCGGCATGTTCGCCGGCGGCGGCATCGTCGACCAGGGCGCGTTCTCCGTCGGCGTCTCCGACGAGGCCGGCGCCCACCTGCTGGAGCTCCTGGAGGGCGACGAGCCCGTCACCCTCACCTGGACAGGCGAGGACATCACCATCCCCAACCCGACCGGCGGGCTGATCAGCTCCTTCAGCTCCTTCGGTCTGGCCGCCGACCTGTCCCTCAAGCCGGACATCGGCGCACCCGGCGGGCTGATCAACTCGACCTATCCGATGAACAAGGGCGCCTACGCCACCATCAGCGGCACCTCCATGTCCTCACCGCACGTGGCGGGCGGCGTCGCGCTGCTGCTGCAGGCGCGGCCCGACCTGGACTCGCACGAGGTGCGCACCATCCTCCAGAACAGCGCCGACCCGAAGAACTGGTGGGGCAACCCCGGCCTGGGCCTCTCCGACAACGTGCACCGCCAGGGCGCGGGCATGCTGGACGTCCCCGGCTCCGTGCTCGCCACCACCACCGTGACCCCCGGCAAGCTGTCCCTCGGCGCCACCGAGGAGGCCGCGACCGAAACGGTCACCATCACCAACGACGGCGACGAGGAGGCCACGTACGAGCTGGCCCACGAGGCCGCCCTGGGCACCCACGGCGACACGTTCGCGCCGGGCTACAACGACGGCTTCGCCGAGGTGTCCTTCGACAGCGACTCGGTGACCGTCGCCGCCGGAGCGTCCGCCGAGGTCCGGGTGACCGTCACACCGCCCGCCCAGGACTTCGAACAGATGATCTACGGCGGGTACGTCGCCGTGACCGAGACCGGCGGGGAGACCTACCGGGTGCCGTACGCCGCCTACAACGGCGACTACCAGCAGATCGAGGCGATGACCCCGATCACCGACGGGTCCGGCGTGGTCGCCGACCTGCCGTGGCTGACCAGGATCACGGACTGCGGGGCCTTCTCCGGCCTGGACTGCGCGAGCGCCAACGGCGGCACGTTCGAGAACCAGCCCGACGGCGCCACCTACACGATGGAGTGGCAGGACGGCCTTCCCGACGTGCCGTACGTGATCGCGCACTTCGACCACCACGTCACCAGGCTCGACATGGTCGTCATCGACGAGCGCACCGGCCGCCCCGTCCACCCCGACCGCAACGTGGGGGTGTCGGTGGACTACGTGCACCGCAGCGCGACGAGGACGTCCTTCTTCAGCTACCCGTGGGACGGCACGGTCGTGGACCGACACGGCCGGATCACCGACGTCAGGGACGGTTCCTACCGTCTGGAGGCCCGCGCGCTCAAGGCGCTCGGCGACCCGGACAACCCCGACCACTGGGAGACCTGGACCTCCCCGGTCATCACCATCGACCGCGGGTAGACCCGCACGCGACACGGGGCCGCTCTCCCACCCGGGAGGGCGGCCTCCGCCGTGCCCGCCGCCCCCACCGCCAGGACCCGGAGACCGCCGTCCGTACGTCCACTCCCCCCAGGGCCGAGGGGATGCCGCTGGAACGAGGAGACAGCGTGGCCGGAACCGGCCTCAGGCCGGGCGCACGAGCTTCTGGCTGATGACCTGCGAGATGCCGTCGCCCTGCATCGTGACGCCGTACAGCGCGTCGGCGGCCTCCATCGTGCGCTTCTGGTGGGTGATGACGATCAGCTGCGACGAGGCCCGCAGCTCCTCGAAGATCACCAGCAGCCGCTGGAGGTTGGTGTCGTCCAGCGCAGCCTCGACCTCGTCCATCACGTAGAACGGCGACGGCCGGGCCTTGAAGATCGCCGCGAGGAACGCCACTGCGGTCAGCGACCGCTCCCCGCCGGACAGCAGGGACAGGCGCTTGACCTTCTTGCCTGGCGGCCGGGCCTCCACCTCGATGCCGGTGGTCAGCATGTCCTCGGGCGACGTGAGCAGCAGCCGCCCCTCGCCCCCCGGGAACAGGCGCCCGAAGATCGCCGCGAACTCCCGCTCCACGTCCAGGTAGGCGGACGCGAACACCTCCTGCACGCGGGCGTCGACCTCCTGGACGATGTCCATCAGGTCGCGACGGGTCTTCTTGAGGTCCTCCAGCTGCGCGTTGAGGAACGCGTGCCGCTCCTCCAGGGCAGCGAACTCCTCCAACGCGAGCGGGTTGATCTTGCCCAGCTGGTTGAGCTGGCGTTCGGCGGCCTTGGCCCGTTTGGCCTGGACCTCGCGCACGTACGGCAGCGGCACGGCCTCCTCGCCCGCGTCGGCGGGCGGCGGGACGGGCACGCGCGGCCCGTACTCGGCGACGAGGGTGGGCACGTCGACGCCCATCTCCTCCATCGCCTTGGTCTCCAGCTGCTCCAGGCGCAGACGGCGCTCGGCGCGGGCGACCTCGCCGCTGTGCGCGGAGCTGGTCAGTTTCTCCAGGTCGACGGAGAGCTCGCGGACGCGGGCCCGCACGGTCCTCAGCTCGCCGTCGCGGGCCTCCTTCTCGGCCTCGGCGACGGCCCGTTCGTTCTCCGCGTCCGCCAGGGAGACGGCGATCCGTCCCAGGGCGAGCCGGGCGCTCTCGGCGACAGCCTCGGCGATGGTGGCCTGCGCGACGCGGGTCCTGCGGCGCTCGACGGCGCGCTCCACGGCGCGGCGCTCCTCGAAGGCCTGGGCGCGCAGCTGCTCGGCGCGCCCGGCGATCGACCGGGCGCGCTCCTCTGCGGTGCGCACCGCCAGGCGGCGCTCCATCTCGGTGGCTCGGGAGCGCGAGGCCTGGGCCGCGAGCCCGTCGCGGGTCTCGGCGTCGGGGGCGTCCTCCTCGATGGAGGCGGCCACCTCCTCGGCCTCGGCCAGCTCCTCCTCCAGCCGCGCCAGTTTCTCGGCGTCCTCACCGTGCGCGACGGAGGACTTGGCGGCGGCGGCCGCGTACCGCTCGGACTCCGCCTCCGCCGACCGCGCCTGGCCGCCGAGTTTGCCCAGCCTCTGGGCCGACTCGTTGCGTTTGCGGTCGCTCTGGCGACGGCGGGCGGAGAGTTCGTCGGCCCGGGCCGCGAGGTCGGCCCGTCCGCGCTTCTGGGCCTCCAGGTCGGCGGCGATCCGCTTGGCGTTCTCGGTGGCCGCCTCCAGCCTCTCCCCCGCCTCGTCGACGGCGGCCTGGATCTCCAGGAGGCTGGGCGCACCGGCGGAGCCGCCCTGCACCAGACCGGCGGTGAACAGGTCGCCCTCGGGGGTGACGGCGCGGACCCCGGCCAGGGCGGTCACGAGTTCGCGGGCCGCGCGGACGTCGGCGGCCAGGGCGGTCCGGTCGAGGAGCGCGGTGACGGCCCCCCGCAGGTGGTCCGGGGCCACGACGGCGTCGACCGCGTAGCGGACGCCCGCGGGCAGGGCGGGCCAGGACTCGCGGGGGACGGAGGACACGGCGTCGGCCACGACGATGCCGGCGCGGCCCGCCTCACGTGCCCGGAGGAGTTCGAGGGCGGCGACGGCCGTGTCGGGGGACTCCACGGCGACGGCTCCGGCCGCAGCGCCGAAGGCCGCGGCGACGGCGGTCTCGTGACCGGGGTCGACCTGGACGAGGGCGGCGAACCCGCCCAGTATGCCGGGCAGGCCGGAGTCCAGGAGCGCGCCCGCGCCGTCCTTGTGCGCCAGGCCCAGTTCGAGGGCCTCCTTGCGCGCGAAGAGGGCGGAGCGCTCGCCCTCGGCGGTGCGCTCGGCGTCGCGGAGCCGGTTGAGCTCGGTGTCGGCGGCGGACAGCTGCCGGGCGGCCAGTTCCTGCGCGGAGTCGAGTTCGGCGTCTCCCTCGTCCAGCCCGGCGGACTCCTCGGCAGCCATCTCGTACTCGGCCTGCGCCTGTTCGGCGCGTTCGGCGGCCTGCCGGGCGGACTCCTCCAACCGGGTGGTCTCGGCCTCGTTGGAGGACAGCCGGCCGCGCAGTCCCTCGACCCGGGCGGACATGCGGACGAGGCCCTCGCGGCGTTCGGCGGTGGCGCGGGCGGCTGCCTCCAGCCGCTTCTCCTCGCGGTGCAGCGCGTCCTCGGCGGCGGACCGCTCGGCGACGGTGGCCTCCAGGACCTCGCGGGCCTCCTCCAAACGGGTGAGGAGCTCCTCCTCCTGGGCGGCGGCCTCCTCGGCCTCCATCTCCAGTTCGTCGGGGTCGCGGCGGTGGACGGGCTCGTCGGAGACGGCGGCCAGGTTGCGGTGGCGCTCGTCGGCGAGCCCGCGCACGGCGTCGAGCCGTTCGGTGAGGCGGGACAGCGCGTGGTAGGTCTCGGAGGCCCCGGCCAGGGCGGGGGCGGCGGCGGTGGCCTGCGCCTCCAACACGGTCTCGCGCTCCTGGGCCTGGGTGAGCGCGGTCTCGGCCGCCCGGCGGCGGGTGAGGACCTCCTTCTCGTCCGCCTCCTCCTTGGCGAGCTGCTCGGTGAGGGTGACGATGTCGTCGGCCAGCAGCCGCAGGCGCGCGTCGCGCAGGTCGGCCTGGATGACGGCCGCCCTGCGGGCGAGCTCGGCCTGACGGCCGAGCGGCTTGAGCTGGCGGCGCAGTTCGGCGGTGAGGTCGGTGACGCGGTCCAGGTTGCCCTGCATCGCGTTGAGCTTGCGGATCGCCTTCTCTTTGCGCTTGCGGTGCTTGAGGATGCCGGCGGCCTCCTCGATGAGGGCGCGGCGCTCCTCGGGGCCGGCGTGCAGGACGGTGTCCAGCTGGCCCTGGCCCACGATGACGTGCATCTCACGGCCGATGCCGGAGTCGCTGAGCAGGTCCTGGATGTCGAGGAGGCGACAGGTGTCGCCGTTGATGGCGTACTCGGAGCCCCCGTTGCGGAACATGGTCCGCTTGATGGTGACCTCGGAGTAGTCGATCGGGAGGGCGCCGTCGGCGTTGTCGATGGTCAGGCTGACCTCGGCGCGGCCCAGCGCCTGGCGGGTGGAGGTGCCCGCGAAGATCACGTCCTCCATCTTGCCGCCGCGCAGGGACTTGGCCCCCTGCTCCCCCATCACCCAGGAGAGGGCGTCCACGACGTTGGACTTGCCCGAGCCGTTGGGACCGACCACACAGGTGATCCCGGGCTCGAAACGCAGGGTGGTGGCCGACGCGAACGACTTGAAGCCGCGCAACGTCAGATTCTTCAGGTACACCCACACCTCCCACGGCGCTCACCGGACGTTCACGGCACGACAATCCAAGGGTGCCACGAAGCGGTGGCCGCGGGGGGTGGTTCGAGCAGACGCCCCGCCATGAAACAGGCCACTGACCAGGGCCAGAGCCGGAGCGGGGGAAGGGGGGATGTCCGGCGGACACGGAGGGTTGTGACAGGGTCCGCCGGGTACAACGGTAAAGGAAGCCGCAAAGGAAAGGAAAATCTGCGGCAGGTGGGCTGTCGTCGACACCGTGGCCGCGACGGGCTCCTCAGGGACGCCTGGGTTACGCGTTGGGCGTCCCCACCGGTGAACGGAACACCTCAGATACCGGTTCGGACTGCTGTCCGGTACGTGAGCGGTGCGGGTCAGGCGAGCGCGGGCTCGCGGTCGGTCGCGCTGGTGGCGACGTCGGTGACGGCCATGTTGAGCTGGTCGTTCTGTGACTGAAGACGACTGATCTCGTCCTCGAGGTCGCGTACCCGCTTCTGCAGCCGCCGCATCTCCGAAACCATCCGAGGGTCAGAGCCGCCGACGTGGCCAAACAGAGCCTTCGCCATGATGTGGGTCCTCCACACTGAGTGACCAGTGGATTTTGCGCACGCGATGTCCCGCGGGATTCTCAACTGACATTGTCTTCTACGCGGGTGGAAGGTTGCGCGGTGTGCCTTCCAGAGTCTCACTCTGCGCGCCGCTGGTCAAGATTGGATTACGACAGTACGTAACGACCACAACCCGGTCAGAGACGATCCGGGCACGTGGTAGCGCACGATTCGAACGTGACGACCCCGGCTCCGCCGAGGCGCGCGGACCGCCTCACGGCTCCGCACGATGATCGCCCCACACCCCCCGAAACCCTTGCCACGAGCCCTCTGGGCCGCTGCGGTCTCACGGTGTGCTCGAATCGCGTTACGCCTCCAGCATACTCACCGCTCGACGAAACCGGTGAACCTACCCCCAGCCGGGGCCCAACGTTCGACCACGGAGTCCACACGGCCGGGTGTACCGCCGCCCCGGAGATGGTCAAGAAGGCGCCGACAGGCAACCTCGGGCCCCTCGGCGACCACCTCCACACGGCCGTCGTCGAGGTTCGTGGCAGCCCCGGAGAGCCCGAGTTCGAGCGCACGAGACCGCGTCCACCAGCGAAAACCCACTCCCTGGACGCGTCCCCGCACCCAGGCGGTCATCCGCACGGATGCGGTCTCGTTCTCCACGGTCCGACCTACTTCCTTACCCGAAAGACAGAGTTTCCTCACCGGCGCGCCCAATTTCCGACCCCATGGAGCCCAGGAGTCCCCCAGGAGTCGGGCAAGAGTGGTCCCGGGTATCCCCAATCACGCCCGCCGCGTCCGCCCGCGCTCCTCAGGAACGCGGGGGCGGCGGCTTCTGGCAGCGGGGGCAACTGTACGAGGAGCGGTTCATGAACGCCTCGCGCACGATCGGCGCCCCGCACCGGCCGCACGGGCGGTCGCGCCGCCCGTAGGCGTTGAGCCCGCGCTCGAAGTAGCCGCTCTCACCGTTGACGTTGACGTACAGGCCGTCGAAGGTGGTGCCGCCCACCTCCAGCGCCTCGGTCATCACGTCGCGCGCGTGGCCCAGCAGCGCGGTCGCCTCGGCACCGGACATCTCCCGCGTGGAGCGCGCCCAGTGCAGGCTGGAGCGCCACAACGCCTCGTCCGCGTAGATGTTGCCGACCCCGCTGATGAGCGACTGGTCCAACAGTGCCCGTTTGACCTCGGTGTTCCTCGCACGCAGCGCCCGGACGAACACGTCCGGGACGAACCCCGGGTCCAACGGGTCCAGGGTGATGTGGTCCACGGACGACGGCACGTCGACGAGCACACCCGGGACGTCCACCATCACGTGGCCGAAGGTCCGCTGGTCGACGAAGCGCAGCTCGGTGCCGTCCGACAGCGGCAGACGCACCCGCAGGTGCCGCTCGTCCGGCTTGCCCGTCGGCTGGACCAGCATCTGACCGCTCATGCCCAGGTGGCTGAGGAGCATCTCGCCGCTGTCCAGGACGAGCCAGAGGTACTTGCCGCGCCGGCGCGCGGCCGTGGGCACGCGGCCCTCCAGGCGTGCGGCGAAGTCGGCCGCTCCGGGCTCGTGCCGCCGCACCGACCTGGGGTGCAGGACCTCGACGGCGCCGATGGCGCGGCCGACCGCGTGTTCCGCCAGTCCGCGGCGGACGACCTCGACCTCGGGGAGTTCGGGCATGGCCGGCTCAGCCCCGGCCGTCGCCGGAGGACGCGTCCCCGGCGGTGTCGGCGGCGCGGGCGTCGGCGCGGGCCTTGATGGCCTTCCACGCGGACTCGGCGGCCTGCTGTTCGGCCTCCTTCTTGCTGCGTCCCTCGCCCAGGCCGTAGCTCTCCCCGGCCACGCGGACCGTGGCCCGGAAGGTCTTCTGGTGGTCGGGGCCGCTCTCGTCGACGTGGTACTCGGGCACTCCGAGCATCTCGGCGGCGGTCAGCTCCTGGAGGGACGTCTTCCAGTCCAGGCCGGCGCCCAGTCCGGACGCGGTGGCGATGAGCGGGTCGAAGAGCCGGTGCACGAACTCCGACGCCACGTCCAGGCCCCGGTCCAGGTAGACCGCGCCGATGATGGCTTCGAGGGTGTCGGCGAGGATCGAGGACTTGTCCCTGCCGCCGGTGCCCTCCTCGCCCCGGCCCAGGCGGATGTACTCGCCGATCCCCAGGCCGCGCGCGACGTCGGCGAGTGCGCGCATGTTGACGACGGCGGCCCGCAGCTTGGCGAGCTGCCCCTCGGGCAGGTCGGGGTGCTTGCGGAAGAGGGTGTCGGTCACCACCAGGCCGAGCACGGAGTCGCCGAGGAACTCCAGGCGCTCGTTGGTGGGCAGACCGCCCTTCTCGTAGGCGTAGGAGCGGTGGGTCAGGGCCCGGAGCAGGATCTTCGAGTCGACCTCGACCCCGATGGCCCGATGGAAAGCCCTGGCCTCGGAGACGGAGAGTTGGCTAGCCACTCGTTCACTTCCCTGTTCGTACGCGCCGGGGATCGGCGCGCGGACGGTTGGAGTCGGGTGTGGACCCCGCGGCCCGTCCAGGGTGCTCGAAAACGAGGTGACCGTCGCGGGAGCGTCCGCTCCCCCGGCAACCACCACGAACTCGGGAACCCGGGGCCCGGATCTCTGGTGTGGTGCTCGGTGTTACTGGCGTTTGTCGTGTCGTGTCCGCTGTCTCTGGGATCACTCTACAAACCCGGGTGCCGCGCTGTCTCCCGCGCGGGTGCCACCAGGTGTCCGCGCGGCCTCCGCGGGCCCGGCAACACGACGGGGCGGACCCGTAGCGGGTCCGCCCCGAGATGAATCGGGAATCGGGTACTGGGACCCGAAGCCTGTCATTCGCGCCTAGGCCGGGTTGGTGACCTGGCGGTTGTTGTAGGTGCCGCACGACGGGCACGCGATGTGGGGCTGCTTCGGGTCACGGCAGCGCGGGCAGTTGACCAGCACCGGGCGCGAAGCCTTCCACTGGGAACGGCGGGTCCGGGTGTTGCTCCGCGACATCTTCCGCTTCGGGACGGCCACTTCAATCCTCCTGGGTCACCCCCGCGCGGTCGCGGGAGGTCGCTTATCTGGTCACCCCGCGCGCTGTGGCGGGGAGGGTGTGCTCCGCTCGTCGGGGGCGCCCGGAGGTGCCGTCCGCGATCGGTTCACGAGCTCATCGTTCGCCGGGGTCGTCCGCGATTCCGCGGAGCGTCTCCCAACGGGGGTCGATGTTGTCACCGTGGCCGTGGTCGGGACCGACCTCGGCGAGTTTGGCGCCGCACTCGGAGCACAGGCCGGGACAGTCCGGTCCGCACAGCGGTGAGAGTGGGAGCGCCAGCACGACGGCATCCCGGACCACCGGTTCGAGGTCGAGCAGATCGCCCTCTAGATAGTAGTCCTCATCCTCGTCGGCCGCGTCCTCGTCCGCCCCGGAGGTCTTGTCGTCCTCGTCGGCGGTGTACCGGTACATCTCCTGGAACCCCGCCTCCATGTCGTCCGACAGGGGGTCGAGGCAGCGCGAGCACTCCGCGGTGAGCTGGCCGCGCACGGTGCCGGTGACGAGGACTCCCTCCATCACCGCCTCCAGGCGGAGTTCCAGCTCGATCTCGCTGCCCTCGGGGACGGATGCCATCACCGTCGCGAGCGCCTCGGGGACGGTCACGATGCGGTTGACGGTCCGCATCGACCCCGGCTGGCGGCCCAGCTGGCGGGTGTCGACCACGAACGGGTCGCGAGGATCTAGACGAGACAGGGTAATCGCGCTTTCACGAGAAGACGGGTCGCCGGGCGCGCGGGAGGCGTCGTGACGACGGCCGCGACCAGCGTGAGCGCACACCGGGATCCGGCGACGCCCATGGTCAAACCCTGATCCTACCTATCATGGCCCCGACCACCCAAATCAGGCCCCGATCAGCCCTGTGGCAGGGCCTTTCCGGGCCTGGTCCGACGGGTTCCGCGCGGGGCGGCCCCGCCCCGTGCGGCCGGTCGTGCCGCGGGGCCGGACCCCCTCAGCCCTGGGCGCCCTCGGAGTCGCGCTTCGCGTACTTCTCCCGCAGACGGCCCTGGACGTAGGGGGTGACCAGGCTGGAGACGTCCCCCCGGTGCTGGGCGATCTCGCGCACCAGGCTGGAGGACAGGAACGAGTACTGGGGGTTCGCCGTCATGAACACGGTCTCCACACCCGAGAGGCGGTAGTTCATCTGGGCGATCTGGAGTTCGTAGTCGAAGTCGCTGACCGAGCGCAGGCTGCGCACGATCGTCTCGATGCCGTTCTCACGGCAGAAGTCGACGAGGAGCCCGTCGAACTCGCTGATCCGGACGTTGTCGAACTCGGCGGTGCCCTCCTCCAGCATGTCCAGCTTCTCGGGGACGCTGAACAGCCCGCGCTTGTTGACGTTGTTGAGCACGGCGGCGACGACCTCGTCGTACTGCTTGGCCGCCCTGCCGATGATGTCGATATGACCGTAGGTCACCGGGTCGAAGGAACCCGGACAGACGACACGGCGCACGGTGGATCGCCCCTCTCTGAAACTACCTTCGGGTACCGCGATGGTAGGGGCTCATCCCGGCTCCAATTCGGGCAACACCCACTTAGTGGCCGCATTCACCCACGGTCCGGACTCTTGTGCGCCTGGCGCACGACATCTACCCCGAAGCCGTCCCCATTCACAGGGATACATGCCCCACATGCACCAAAACAGACACTCTGCTCGTTTCTACCCCGCGCCGGGAACGGGGAGGCTCGCCGGATCCGGGGCGAGAGGGGAGGGCTCGGGAACAGCCGCGCCGCGGGCGTCGGTGGAGGGTGACGGGCACGGGAGGTACCGCGCCGCAGGCGTCAGTCGAGGGTGGTGGAGGGTGACGGGCACGGGAGGTACCGCGCCGCAGGCGTCAGTCGAGGGTGGTGGAGGGTGACGGGCACGGGAGGCACCGCGCCGCAGGCGTCAGTCGAGGGTGGTGGAGGGTGACGGGCACGGGAGGCACCGCGCCGCAGGCGTCAGTCGAGGGTGGTGGAGGGTGACGGGCGGGCGTACCAGAGCACCGCCTCCCCGTACCCGCGGCTGCGGTCGCGTTCCAGGCCGGCGGGCCACGCGGGTTCGGCACCGCGCTTGGAGCGTTCGACGACGACGAGCGCGTCCGGGGAGAGCCAGCCGCGTCCGGCGAGGTCGTGGAGGACCGCGGCGACCTCGTCGTCGGTGACGGCGTAGGGCGGGTCGGCCACCACGAGGTCGTAGGGGGCACCGGGGTTGTCCTGGCCGACGACCTTCTCCACCCGGTCGGACGCCAGGCGCGCTCCGGGGAACCCGAGCGTCGCGATGTTGTCCCGGATCACCTGGGCGGCCTTGCGGTCGGCCTCCACCAGCAGCGCGTGGGCAGCGCCGCGGGACAGGGCCTCCAGGCCGATCGCCCCGGAACCCGCGTACAGGTCCAGGACCCGGAGGCCGTCGAGCGGACCGAGGTCGGACTGGGCGGAGGAGAACAGCGCCTCGCGGGCGCGGTCGCTGGTGGGGCGGGTGGTGCGGCCGTCGGGCGCGGAGATGCGCCGTCCGCCGGCCGTCCCGGCGATGATGCGGGTCATGCCCCCACGGTAGCGGCCGGGCCGGGGGCCCGCGGGGCCCGGCACCGCCCGGGGGCAGCACCATGCGGGCGGGACCGGTGGTCCCCTGATACCACGGTAGGCCGGGCGGAACCTGCGGTGCCAGACCCGGTCCGCGCCTGTGGACGACCGGACCCGCGGCCCGGAGCGGCCCGGCACCGCGGCCCGGAGCGGCCCGGCACCGAGGCTCGGGTGGCCGTGGCGGGGCGGACCACGGGTCCGACCGGCCGCGCGGGCCTGCGCCGGACGGGACCGGCCGCCGTCGCGCGGTGGCGGCCCGCCCCGGCGGGTCAGGTCTTGTCGAGGTACTCCGCACGCTCCTCGGGCAGGAGCGCCTCCAACGCCTCGGCGAGCGGCGGGTGGCCCTTCAGATCGGGGTCCTCGGCCACGTACGCGGTGGCCTCCTCCCGCGCCTCGCCGATCAGCTCCTCGTCCTTGAGCAGGGTGAGCATCCGCAGGCTGGAGCGGGCTCCCGACTGGGAGTCGCCCAGGACGTCGCCCTCCCTCCTCATCTCCAGGTCCACGCGGGACAACTCGAACCCGTCGGTGGTCGCGGCCACGGCCGCCAGCCTCTCCCGTGCCGGGGAGCCCTCCTCCGCGTCGGTGACCAGCAGGCACAGACCGGGGAGGCCGCCTCGTCCGACCCGGCCCCGCAGCTGGTGGAGCTGCGAGACCCCGAACCGGTCGGCGTCCATGATGACCATCACAGTGGCGTTGGGCACGTCCACGCCGACCTCGATGACGGTGGTGGAGACGACCGCGTCGGTCTCCCCCGCGGAGAAGCGGCGCATCACCGCGTCCTTGTCGTCCGGGGCCATCCGGCCGTGCAGGCTCTCCACGCGCAGACCGGAGAGCGGGCCCTCCGCGAGCCGGGCCGCCACGTCCAGCACGGCGAGCGGAGGACGTCCTCCGGGGGCGTCCTCCTCCGGGGCGTCCCCGACCTCCTCCCCCGCCTCGCCGGTGTCGTCGTCACCGATCCTCGGACAGACGACGAAGGCCTGGTGGCCGGCGCCCGCCTCCTCCCTGATGCGCTCCCAACCGCGGGTCAGGAAGTGCGGCTTCTCGGCGGCGGGCACCACGTGGGTGGACACGGGGGCACGCCCCGCGGGCAGCTGGGTGAGGGCCACCACGTCGAGGTCCCCGTAGACGGTCATCGCGACCGTGCGCGGGATCGGGGTCGCGGTCATCACGAGCACGTGCGGTCGGCCGTCCACGGCCTTCTCCCGCAGGGCGTCCCGCTGCTCCACGCCGAACCGGTGCTGTTCGTCCACCACCACGAGCCCCAGGTCGGCGAAGGACACGTGCTCCTGGAGGAGGGCGTGGGTGCCGACGACGATGCCCGCGGCACCGGACGCGGCGTCCAGCAGGGCCTCCCTGCGCGCGGCCGCGCTCATGGACCCGGTGAGCAGGGCCACCCTGGTCGCGGTGTCGGCGCCGTCGATCTGGCCGGCGCGGCCCAACGCCCCGAGCATGGCGTTGATGGAGCGGTGGTGCTGCTGGGCGAGGACCTCGGTGGGGGCGAGCAGGACCGCCTGGCCGCCGGAGTCGACCACGCGGAGCATCGCGCGCAGCGCGACCAGGGTCTTGCCCGCGCCCACGTCGCCCTGGAGCAGGCAGTGCATGGGATGCGAGGCGTCGAGGCGCCGTGCGAGGCCGTCCCCCACCTCCCGTTGGCCTTCGGTGAGCGTGAACGGGAGCTGGGCGTCGAAGGCGTCGAGGATCCCCCCGTCCGCGCCGGGCCGGGGCTTGGCGGGCAGTTCGTCGGCCTGCCTGCGGCGGCGGGCGAGCGCCAGTTGGAGGACGAACGCCTCGTCCCACTTGAGGCGGCGGCGGGCCGTGCCGACGTCGGCCCACTCGGCGGGCCGGTGGATGCGCCGCAGCGCTTCGGCGACGCCGATGAGCCTCCGCTTCTCGCGCAGCGCGGGAGGGAGCGGGTCGGGGAGGCTGTCGACGTCGGCGAGGACGATGGCGAGCGTGCGCGCGATCGTCGTGGAGTCCAGGCCCTTGACCGCCGGGTAGACGGGGATGAGCTCGTCGGCGTAGGCCTGGGCGCGCTCCCCCTCGTTGCCGTCCTCGTCGAGGAGTTCGTACTGGGGGTGGTCGAGCTGGCGGCGCCCCTTGAAGGTGGACACACGTCCGGAGAACATGGCCAGCCGTCCGGCGACGAGCGCGTTCTGGTGGTAGGACCCCCGGTTGAAGAAGGTCAGGTGCAGACGGCCGGTGCCGTCGGTGACGGTGGCCTCCATCATGTCCATGCGCCTGCGCCCCTGGCGTGCGGGGACGGTGCGCCTCCTGGCGTCGAGGACGCGGGCCTGCACGGTGACCTCCTCCCCCTCGCGCAGCGCGGCGAGGTCGGTCAGGTCGCCGCGCCGGTCGTACCTGCGCGGGTAGTAGCGCAGCAGGTCGCCGAGGGTGTGCAGGTCGAGCTTCTCGGCGAGCGCCTTCGCCGTCTTGCCCCTGAGCGGTCCCCTGCTCAGCGGTTCGTCCCAGGTAGTCACGTCTGTTCCCGTCCCGGCGTCTCTGGATCGCTGGTCACCGCCACGGTAGACCCCTCCTGCGACGCTCGCGCGCCCTCCGGCCCCAGCACCGCCGCGATTCGGGGCGGCGCCGCACCCGCCCGACCCGGTGACCGGGGTCGGACGGGCGTCCGGCCCGCCCCGGCCGGGGTATACTCGTCAGAGTTCATCGCGTTTTCGCCATGCCCGCATGGTGGATTCGATGCGCCGGTGGGTGCTGGGGTCCTCGACCACACCACGTTCCACCGTTGCGCGTACGGGCGCTGGCCAGCGGTCTGATTCCGTGTACGGCCTTGTCCTTCGTGTACTCTTCCACGGTTGGCGTCCGCGCCGACCTGTCCGCCCGACCTCTCCCGGTCGGATGAATCTTCGCGTGCGGCGACGTGCGCGATCCTGAGCGCTTGAATGGAGTTACCGTGGCTTCCGTATGCGACGTTTGCGGCAAGGGACCAGGGTTCGGTAACAGTGTTTCCCACTCGCACCGTCGCACCCGCCGCCGCTGGAACCCCAACATCCAGACTGTTCGCACCCGTGTCGGTGGCACGCCCAAGCGCGTGAACGCCTGCACCTCGTGCATCAAGGCCGGCAAGGTGACCCGCTAGGGTTCCCGCACCGCTGCATGTTACGCGAAGGCCCTCCGACCACGGTCGGGGGGCCTTCGTCGTCGGTGCCGGTCGCCGTTCGCCGGGCCCGGAGGGCGCGTCCGCGGTGGCGCGGCGGGTGTGACCGGCCGGTGGCGCGGTCCCCGGGTCACAGCTCGCAGACGTGCCCGTTGAGGGAGCAGCGCACCGGGCTCTGCGGGGGGCCCAGGGCCTCGAAGGTGAGCGTCGCGGAGGCTCCCGGCTCCAGGCCGTCCCTGCTCCCGGGCTGGCGGGCGAGGATGCCGTCGTCGATCGGCTCCCAGTCGGCGTCGCTCACGTCGGTGATCTCGGCGCTGTCGAAGGCCAGGGCCAGTTCCCAGGCGTCCAGCCTGGTCCGCGAGGTGTTGGTGACGGTGACGTGGCCGGTGAACCCGACCGACGTCGATTCCAGCACCTGGTAGGAGACCGTGGTGGGTTCCGAGCCGGCCTGGGTCTGCGGGCCCTGCCGGCCGTCGCCGCCGGCCGCCGACCCGTCGCCGGTGGGCTCGGGCGAGGCGTCGTGGGTGGGCTGGGCCCCGTCCTGTGCGTCGGGGGTCTCGCTCACGCCGGGGGTGCCGCCGAACTGGAGGTAGATCTGGGTGGTGCTGTAGCCGAACAGGATCAGCCCGAGGATGACGCCGGAGACGACGAGCACGTTGAGCAGCCGGGGCGGTTCGACGCGTTTGGGGACCGTGCTCTCGATGAGGCCGCCGAGCCGACGCAGCGCGCCGGCGTCCGTCGGCTCGCTGCGGTGCGCACCCCGCCGGGTGCCGTTCCGCCAGCCATGGCGCCCCATAAACCGCCTCTCGACGCTCCGCTTCCTGCCCGTCGCCCTTCGTCACGTCGGACGCCTTCGCCGCGGTATCCTCTCGGCCCGTTCCCGGGCCGCTCCTCGTGGGACTTCCTGGGGGCCGTCGCGCCGCACTGCCCCGGGGTCCTGGCCGGGGTGAGACGCTGGCCGCGTTGGCAAAGCCTAGTGTGACAGCCGAACAGGGCAAACCCAAAGGGGCTCATCCCCTCCGGAAATGATCCCAACCCTCGCGTCGGGACGCACGTCCGTCCACGGTGACGGGACCCTCGTGTTCCCCTCCGCCGCCGTCCGGCGTCCCGGCGGCGTCGGACACCAGACCCACTCTGTGCCAGTGCCCGGGCAGGTCGGCGTCCGGCGGGAACGCCGCGACCAGCGCGTGGTCCTCGCCTCCCGCGACCATGAGACCCCGTGCGGCCTCCGCGGCCTCCCCCGGGTCCTCGGTGCCGAGGACGGCGACCGCTTCCAGGAGGGCCGGTTCGGGTCGCAGCGCGGCCGAGTCCAGATCGATACGCACGCCGCTGGCCCGGCAGACGTGTCCCAGGTCCTGGACGAGGCCGTCGCTGACGTCGAGCATGGCGGTGGCGCCGAGCAGGGCCGCCTCGGCGCCCCGGGCGTAGGGCGGGCTGGGGCGGCGGTGCTCGGACAGGCAGTCGGCGGGCCCGTCGATCCCCCGTTCCAGCAGGGCGAGCCCGGCGGCGGACAGCCCCAGGTGGCCGGTGTAGGCGATGACGTCGCCCGCCCGGGCGCCGTCCCTGCGGACCGGCGCCCTTCCCTGGAGGTCTCCGAGGGCGGTGACGGCGATGGTGAGGGTGTCCGAACCGACCATGTCGCCGCCCACCACGGCACCGCCCGCGACCGCGCACTCGTCGCGCACCCCGGCGGTGAACTCCTCCGCCCAGGCCACGGGGAGGTCGGGGGGCGCGGCGAAGCCGATGAGCAGCCCGGTGGGGCGGGCGCCCATGGCCGCGACGTCGGCGAAGTTCTGGGCGACGGCCCTGTGACCGACGTCGCGGGCGGTGGACCACTCCCTCCGGAAGTGGCGTCCCTCGACCAGCAGGTCGGTGGTCGCGACCGTTCGGCCGTCGGGTGCGGCGACGACCGCCGCGTCGTCACCCGGTCCGAGGATTACATCGTCCGTCGGGGGGAATTGGCTCGTCACGCGTGTGATCAGAGCGAACTCCCCAAGACCCCCAATGGTGTTGTGCACAGGGATCAGGGTACGGTGACGCTCCGGCGCAGTGGTCTAGACCCACGTTTGTCATCCGTTCGTCACAGGCCGCACCCTCGGCTCGGCCGGGAACCGCTCACCGCTCATCGCTCACACCCGGCGCACACGAAGGAGTTCTCATGGTGCAGGCATACATCCTTGTCCAGACCGAGGTCGGTCAGGCCGCGGAGGTGGCGGAGCGGATCCGGGGCATCGAGGGGGTCGAGACCGCCCATGACGTGACCGGGCCCTACGATGTGATCGTCCAGGCCGAGGCCTCCGACATCGACGCCCTGGGCGCCCTCGTGGTGGCGCGCATCCAGCGGTTGGACGGTATCGCCCGGACTCTCACCTGTCCCATCGTCAACATCTGACGCGCTCGGCCGCGTCGGCGGTACCCCGGGGGTTGCTTGTGCTGAGGCGGTTCGCCGGTGCGGGTCTGGCCGTCGCCCTCGTGGCGACGGGCTGCGGCGCGCAGACCGTGCGGATGGATCCCCCCGAAGCGGACGAGGCGACCGCACGGACCTGTGCGGGCCTCGTCGGGTCGCTTCCGGACACGCTGTTGGACGCCGAACGCGCACAGGTGCGCCCCGAGTCGGAACTCACCGCGGCCTGGGGCGACCCGGCGATCGGCCTGCGCTGCGGGGTTCCCCGCCCCGTGGCACTCGCCCCCGACTCCCTCCTGCAGGAGGTCAACGGCGTGGCCTGGCTGCCGCAGCCGGAGGACGCGCCCACCCTGTACACGGCGGTCGGCCGCGAGGCCTACGTCGAGCTGTCGGTCCCGCCGGCCCACGGCCCCCCGGCGGGGGCGCTGAGCACGGTCAGCGACCTCGTCGCCGAGCACATCCCGCCCCTGCCCGACGGCGAGCTCTGACCGACCCGGGGAACACGCGTGGGGGCCGCCGGTGTCCGGCGGCCCCCACTGTCGTCGGACCGGGCCCCAGGGCCCGGTCGTCAGGTCACGAGGTCATGGAGCGAACGGGGAGTCCCGTCACTCCTCTTCCTCCACGGGCTGGTCCTCGGCGCCCTCCTCGGAGTCCGCGCCGCCCTCGCCCTCGGTGCCCTGCTCGCCCTCGGCGCCCTGGCCGCTGAGCAGGGTCGCGACCTCGGCCTGCGTCTCCGCGACCTGGCCGGAGCACGAGGCACCCGGCTCCGGCACATCGGTGCCGCGCTCGTAGAGGCGCACGAACCGCTGGAGCATCTCGTCGTCGGCCGTCTCGGCCGTGATCTGGCGGCCCCAGCTGGAGGCGACGATCGGTGCTTCCATCTCGCCCTCGTAGGGGCTGATCACGAGGTAGTCGCCCGCGCTGTACATGCCCACCAGCTGCTCGACCTGGTCCTCGGGCAGGTCGGGCGCGTAGTTGATCCACACGGCCCCGTGCTCCAGCGAGTGGACCGCGAACTCGGGGGTGACCGGCTCGGGGTACACGCCGCAGTTCTGCCAGGCGCTCCAGTGGTCGCCGCCCACGGGCGGGGACTGCTCGTAGTCCACCGCCTGGCCGGTCTCGACGTGCTCGTAGGAGCTGACGTCGTACTCGGCCACATTGGAGACCGAGCGGCTGCGGACCTCCATGAAGACGAGGAAGGCGATCAGGCCCACCACCAGAACCACAGCGGTGACGACCCCGGTGATGGTAAGGATCTTACGGCGGCGCTCCTCTTTGAGGCGCTGTGCCTTGAGCTCGGCCGCGCGCTGGCGGCGCTCCTCCGCCGTCTTCTTCTTTGCCACGGGGTCTCCTGAGGTGGGTGGTGACATAAGGGACTTATCTATCCTCTACTTTGGCACCACAGTTGGGCGATTTGACCAGGATGGTTCCCATGGAACAGACGAACGGCCCCGACTCGGGGGCCGCCGACGGCGTCGGGGACGCCGACGGAACTCCGGACGAGGGCGAGCACTCTCAGCGGGACGGGGCACCGGAGGACGACGCGTCGACGCAGGTGTCGTGGCGTTCGGTGCCGACATGGATCACGGTGATCCTCGTCGCACTGGCCCTGGCCGCGGGCTACCTGGGGGGGCGCCCGGCCTACCCCCTGGACACCGGTGCGGACGCCGGATTCCTGCGTGACATGAGCGCCCACCACGCCCAGGCGGTGGACATGTCGATGGTCATCCTGGACAAGACCGAGGATCCCGAACTGCACACGGTCGCCACGGACATGGCCCGCACGCAGCAGGCGCAGATCGGGATCATGCAGGGGTGGCTGATGGCCTGGGGCCTGCCCGCCCGCGGCGCCCAGCCGCCGATGACCTGGATGGAGGGGCACGACCACGGAGGCGGTGACGGCGAGGTCCCCGACACCATGCCGGGCCTGGCGAGCCCCGAGGACCTGACGGCCCTGGAGGACTCCGAGGGGGTCGAGGCGGAGCTCCTGTTCCTCGAACTGATGATCGCGCACCACCAGGGCGGCATCGAGATGGCCGAGGCGGAGGTGGACCTGGGCGGCGAGGACATGGTCACCCGGTTCGCCCAGGGGATGATCGACGCCCAGCAGTCGGAGGTGAACCTGATGGAGGGCATGATCGACGACCGGAGCGGCTCCGGCGAGGACTGACCGGCGGCACCCCGCCCACGACGACGGCGCGCACCCGACACCGGGGGCGCGCCGTCGTCGTGCTCCCGCCCCCTCGGTTCAGCCCGCCCGCAGCCCCGCCACCCCCGCCGGCGCGCGCGGGGACGGGTGTCCCCGAGTACTGGTAGGAGGCCGCCGACTGGCCCCCGCCGACGCGCGGGGTCGGGTGCGCCGCGCGGCGCACCGCCGGGGCGCTGAGCCGCGTGTGCCCAAGCGCACACGGACGTCCTGCGCAGCCGCATCGGAGGGCCGACACGGGGCCTCTCCGCGGATTCGCCGCTGGTGGGGGCGTTCCCCCGCACCCGGGTCCTCCCGGGGGCGCCCCCGGGAGGGCCGCCGCCGCACCCCGGGAGACGCGTGCCACACGCGGTTGACCGGGACCCGGGGAGACGACGACAAGTCGTAGCACTACATTGTGTAGTACTACCGGAGGTCGGTACCTGAGAGGTGGGCATGGAAGCTCTTGAACTCGCGAGGTGGCAGTTCGGCGTCACCACGATCTACCACTTCCTGTTCGTTCCGCTCACGATCGGACTGTCGTTCATCGTGGCCGTGCTCCAGACCCTCTGGTACCGCACGGGCAGACACGAGTACCTCCAGGCGACCCAGTTCTTCGGCAAGCTGTTCCTCATCAACTTCGCCATGGGCGTGGTCACCGGCATCGTGCAGGAGTTCCAGTTCGGCATGAACTGGAGCGAGTACTCGCGGTTCGTCGGCGACGTGTTCGGCGCACCGCTGGCCATGGAGGCCCTGCTCGCCTTCTTCCTGGAGTCGACCTTCATCGGGCTCTGGATCTTCGGCTGGCACCGGCTCCCCCGCGGCGTCCACCTGGCCTGCATCTGGATGGTCGCCATCGGCACCAACCTGTCCGCGTACTTCATCCTCGCCGCCAACGCGTGGATGCGGCACCCGGTCGGCTTCTCCGTCAACGAGGAGAACGGGCGCGCCGAACTCAACGACATCTGGGCCGTCCTCAGCAACGACCAGGCCTGGTCCACCTACCTGCACACCGTCTCGGCGGCGTTCATCACCGCCGGACTGTTCGTCGTGTGCGTCAGCGCCTACAAGCTCTGGCGCAACCAGCGGCACGGCGACACCGGCATCGCGGGCGTCGCACCGCCGAAGAACGACTTCGCCCTGTTCCGGGGCACCCTCAAGGTGGGCCTGGTCTTCACCCTGATCGCCGGGGCGATCGTCGTCTTCTCCGGCGACCACCAGGCCAAACTCGCCGCCGAGTACGAACCCATGAAGCTCGCCGCCGCCGAGGCCCTGTGGGAGACCGAGGAGGGCGCCGCCTTCTCCGCCCTGGCCGTCGGGGACACCGAGGCGCGCTACAACCCCATCGACGTCACCATCCCGAACGTGCTCAGCTTCCTCGCGACCGGCACGTTCGACGGCGAGGTCCACGGGATGAACAACCTCCAGGAGGCGTACGAGGAGTACTACGGGCCCGGCGACTACACGCCCAACGTGTTCGTCGTCTACTGGTCCTTCCGCCTGATGATGGGCTTCGGCCTGTTCGGCGTCGCCGTCGCCGCACTGGGCCTGTGGCTCACCAGGGGGAAGAGGCGCACCCCGACGAGCCGGTGGTTCTACCTCGCGGCGATGCTCGCCCTGCCCGCCGCCCTGGCCGCGAACATCTTCGGCTGGGTGCTCACCGAGATGGGCCGCCAGCCCTGGACGGTGCACGGCTACCTGCTCACCGCCAACAGCGTCTCGCCCGGGGTCAGCCTCGCGACCGTCGCGATGAGCCTGACCGTCTTCACCGCCGTGTACGGCCTCCTCGCCGTGGTGGAGGTCGGGCTGCTGGTCAAGTACATCAAGGCCGGACCCTCCCACCTCGTTCCCGACCTGGAGAACGACGAGGACGAGTCCCAGATCCCGCACTTCAGCTACTAGGAGCCACGGACCATGGAACTCCCCGTCATCTGGTTCATCGCCATCTCGGTCCTGTGGATCGGGTACTTCGTCCTGGAGGGGTTCGACTTCGGGGTCGGCACGCTCCTCCCGTTCATGGGCAAGCGCAACTCCGTCGACCGCCGGGTCGCCATCAACTCCATCGGCCCTGTCTGGGACGCCAACGAGGTGTGGCTGCTCACCGCGGGCGGCGCCATGTTCGCCGCCTTCCCCGCCTGGTACGCCTCCCTGTTCAGCGGGTTCTACGTGCCGCTGTTCGCCATCCTGATCGCGCTGATCCTGCGCGGGGTCGCGTTCGAGTACCGGGGCAAGCGCGACAGCGACACCTGGCGGACCTGGTGGGACCGGGCGATCTTCTTCGGCAGCGCCGCACCCGCCCTGCTGTGGGGTGTCGCGTTCGCCAACATCGTCCAGGGCGTGGCCATGGACTCCGACCACATCGTCACCGCCTCCACACTCGACCTGCTCAACCCGTACGCCCTGCTCGGCGGACTGACGACGCTGTCGCTGTTCACCCTGCACGGGGCGATCTTCCTGACGCTGAAGACCGACGGGCCGGTCCGGGTGCGCGCGCGGCGGGCCGCACTGGTGACCGCCTGCGCGGCGGTCCCCTCGGGAGCCGGGTTCCTGCTGTGGACCCAGGCCGCGCACGGCCACCCCTGGACCCTGCCGCTCGTCGTGATCGCCGCCGCGGCCCTGGTGGGCGGGGTCGTGGCGGCCTGGCGGGGCCGCGAGGGATGGTCGTTCGCGTTCACGGCGCTGACCATCCTCACCGCGGTCGCCGCGCTCTTCGGGGCGCTCTTCCCGAACGTGCTTCCGTCCACCACGGACCCGGCCTTCAGCCTGACCGTGGAGAACGCGTCCTCCGCCGACTACACGCTCACGGTGATGACGTGGGTGGCGGTGGTGTTCCTGCCGCTGGTGCTCCTCTACCAGGGCTGGAGCTACTGGGTGTTCCGGCGCCGGGTGACCGGGGCGTCGGTCACCGGGGAGAGCGTCACCGCGACGGACGGCGGTCCGGGGGACGGGACCGGCGACCGGAGCACCCCTGTCGCCTGACCCGCGGGGTGCGGGCGGCCCGACCGCCCGCACCCCCGCCGCACGGCCGACCCGCACGGAGCGGGGTTGTCGGCCGCTCCGGGGCTCCCTGGTGGATACTGGCCCGGCGCACGGCGCGCGACGCCCGGCCGCACCGATCCGCTGTGTGAGAGCCCCCCATCCCCACCGGGTACCCGCAGGACCCGGCCGAGACGACAAGGTCCGCACGCATGAAACCCCTTGACCCGCGCCTGGTACGCACCGCTAGCGCGGTCCGGGTGCACCTGGCGGTCTCCGTGGCCAGCGGAGTGCTCATCACCGGCCTGATCCTCGCCCAGGCCTGGCTGCTCGCCCGCGCCATCAGCGGCGCATGGCAGGGGGAGGGCCTGGCCTCGCTGGGCGGTGCGATCGGCGCCGTCGCCGCCATCGCCGTGGTGCGCGCGCTGCTGTCGTACCTGGCCGAGACCTCCGCCCTGTACAGCGCCGCGCGCACGAAGTCGCAGCTGCGCCGCCGCCTGGTGGCGCACGTGACCGGCTCCGGAAAGGTGTGGACCGCCGAACCCGGTGCCGGGGACGGGCAGGGGTCGCCGAAGGCGGGCGAGCTGGTGACACTGGCGACCCGGGGCCTGGACGCCCTGGACGACTACTTCGCCCGCTACCTGCCCCAGCTCGTGCTGGCCGCGATCGTGCCGGTCGCGGTCCTGGCGGTGGTGTTCTGGGCGGACTGGATCTCCGGGATCGTCATCCTCGTGACGCTGCCGCTGATCCCGGTCTTCATGGCGCTCATCGGGATGCACACGCAGGCCCGGACCGACCGGCAGTGGCGGCTCCTGAGCCGTCTGGGCGGCCACTTCCTCGACGTGGTCGAGGGGCTTCCGACCCTCGCGGTGTTCCGTCGCGCCAAGGCGCAGGCGGCGATCATCCGCCGGGTGGGCGAGGACCACCGGAAGGCCACGATGGGGACGCTGCGGATCGCGTTCCTGTCTGCGTTCGCGCTGGAACTGCTGTCGACCCTGGCCGTGGCACTGGTCGCGGTCGAGGTGGGGCTGCGCCTGCTGGGCGGCTACATGGACTACCAGACCGCGCTCCTCGTACTGATCCTGGCGCCGGAGGCGTACCTGCCGCTGCGCGAGGTCGGGGCCAGGTTCCACGCGAGCATGGAGGGCGTGGCCGCGGCGGACCAGGTGTTCACCGAACTGGACCGGGAGCGCGGCGCGCCCGTCCGGGACGGCGGGGAGCGGGCCGGGGTCCCCGCTCCCCCGGCGGCCGGCGCGGCGGCGGCCCCGGCGGCCGGCGGCATCCGCTTCGAGGGGGTGGGCGTGAGCTACCCGGGCAGGGACGTGCCTGCGCTGTCCGGTCTGGACCTGGAGGTCGCGGCGGGCGAACACGTCCTGCTCACCGGCCCCAGCGGGGCCGGGAAGACCACCCTCCTGTCCCTCGTGCTTCGGTTGAACGAGCCCACCGAGGGGCGGATCCGCGTGCGCGCGCCCGGCGGGGGGTGGGAGGACCTGGACGGGATCCCGGCCGACGACTGGAGGCTCGGCATCGCGTGGGTGCCCCAGCACCCCTACCTCTTCGACGTGTCCGTGGCCGACAACATCCGCCTGGGAGCCCCCGACGCCTCGCTGGAACGGGTCCGGGAGGCGGCCCGCCTGGCCGAGGCCGACGCGTTCGTCTCCGCCCTCCCCGACGGCTACGACACCAGGCTCGGCGAGCGCGGTGCACGGCTGTCGGCGGGACAGCGCCAGCGGATCGCGCTGGCCCGGGCGATGTGCCGCGACGCCCCCCTCGTTCTGCTGGACGAACCCACCGCCCACCTGGACCCGGAGAACGCGGCGGCGGTGCGCACCGCCGTCACGCGCCTCCTGGAGGGGCGGACCGCCGTCATCGTCGCGCACGACACCGGTTGGGCCCGGGACGCCCTCGGCGACACCCTGCGGTCCGTGTCCCTGCCACTGCCGACCCGGGAAGGAAGCGTGCCGCGATGAGCCGCGGGAACACCGAGGACGGGGGCGGAGCCCCGCAGGCCCCCGGAACCGACACCGTGACCGGCCCGGGCGCGGCCGAGGTCCCCGAGCGCGAACGCCGTCGCGACCCGCTGCTGCGGATGGTCGCCCTGGCCCGGCCGCGCGGCGGCAGGTTCGCCCTGGGCGTCCTGCTGGGGGGCGCCGCCACGGGCGCCGGGGTGGCACTGCTCGGCGTGGCCGCGTGGATGCTCGCCACCGCCGCGAACCACCCCGGCATCACCGCGCTCGGCATCTCCGTCGTCGCCACCCGCGCGCTGGGGGTGGGCCGCGGCGTGGCCCGCTACCTGGAGCGGCTGGTCACCCACGACGCCGCGTTCCGGACGCTGGCCGAGGTGCGGGTGCGGGTGTACGAGCGGCTGGCGGCGACCGAGCCGTTCGGCCGCTTCCGCTCGGGCGACCTGGTGTCACGCCTGGTCAACGACACCGAGGCCACCCTGGACCTCCTGGTGCGCGGACTGACTCCGCCGCTGATCTCGCTGGTCACCGGTGGCGCGACCGTCCTGTTCCTGACGGCGCTGTACGTGCCGGGCGGCCTCCTTCTGGCGGGCGGCCTGCTCCTGGCCGGGCTGGCGGTCCCGTTCGCCGCCGCCGCGTTGGGCAGGGAACCGGGCAGGCGGCAGGCCAGGGCGCGCGGTGAGCTGTCCACGGTGCTCGTGGACACCCTGCACGGGGCCCCCGACCTGGTCGCCTACGGTGCGATGGGCCGGCAGGTGGAGCGGGTCGAGGCCGCCGACGCCGAGCTCACGCGGCTGGCACAGCGGGACGCGGCGGTCCTCGGCCTCGGCGCCGGGGCCTCCGCGCTGGTCACGGGGCTGACCGTGTGGGGCGCGCTGTTCCTCGGGGTGGTCGCCGTGGAGGGCGGCACGCTGAGCGCGGTGTCGCTGGCGGTCCTGGTCCTGACGACCCTGGCGGCGTTCGAGATCGTCGCCCCGCTTCCCGCCGTCGCGGCGAGGCTCGGGGCGATCCGGGCCAGTGGGGCGCGCCTGTTCGGGGTGTTGGACACCCCGCCCGCCACGGCACCGCCCACCCGCTCGGGGCTGGCCCCGGACGGGGACTCGACGGTGCGGGTGCGGGACCTGCGCGTGCGCTACGGACCGGACGAGCCGTGGGCCCTGGACGGGGTGGACCTGGAGATCCCCGCCGGGTGGACGGTCGCGGTGATCGGACCGAGCGGGGCGGGAAAGAGCACCCTGGCGTCCGTGCTCCTGCGGTTCCGCGACCCCGACGGCGGCCGGGTGGAGCTCGGCGGCGAGGACATCACGTCGTACCCGGCGGACGAGGTGCGCGGGGTGGTGTCGGGGGTGCCGCAGGACCCGCACGTGTTCGCGTCGACCCTGCGGGAGAACCTGCGCCTGGCACGTCCGGACGCACAGGACGACGACCTGTGGGAGGCGCTGCGGCGTGCGCGGCTGGCCGACGACGTCGCGGCGATGCCGAAGGGGCTGGACACCCAGGTGGGCACGCACGGCCTGGGGCTGAGCGGCGGGATGGTGCAGCGGCTGGCGCTGGCCCGTGCCGTGTTGGCCGCACCGCGCGTGCTCGTGCTGGACGAGCCGACCGCCCACCTGGACCCGGACACGCGCGATGAGGTGGTGGACGACCTGCTGGCCGCCGCCGAGGGGTTCTCCACCCTGCTGATCACGCACGACCTGACGGGGCTGGACCGGGTGGACCGGATCTACGTGGTCCGTGACGGTAGGGTGGTCCAGCACGGCACGCACAACGAGCTCACCCGCGCGGACGGGTGGTACCGCGACGCCGCCTCCGTGTGAGCCGGGAACACCGGAGGGCGGCCGGCGTCCCGCGAACGCCCTCCGCACCCGGGTCCCACACGACGACGGGTCGGGGGGACGCCCGGAGGGCATCGCGCCGCGCGCCACCGACAGGCCGGCGTCCGCCGGGGCGCTCCTCCCGGTCCCGGAGCGCGCGCCCGCTCGGGCGCCGTGCGCCGGGGGGAGGGCCGGCTCCGGCGGCCACGGGCCGCCGAGGGCCCTGCGGAGGGCGACCCGGACCCCGAACTGACACCCGGGCCGGGTTCCTCTAGTGTTCCCCCGTGGCCAATCCTGTACGTGAGTTCTTCGGCGGCGTCGGCGTCCTGGCACGCGGCTTCGCCCTGTTGTTGCGCAAACCCCGACTGTTCCTGCTCGGGGCCCTGCCTGCCCTGATCACCTCCCTGGTCTTCCTCGGCCTGCTCGTCCTCCTCGTGGTGAACCTGGTCGACCTGGCGGCGTGGGCGACCCCCTTCAGCGACGACTGGGACCCGGTCTGGCAGGGGCTCGTGCGCGGAGCCCTGTCGGTCGGCATCCTGGCCGGGACGATCCTGCTCATGGTGGTGACGTTCACGACGGTGACCCTGACGCTCGGGGCTCCCGTCTACGACAAGATCACCGAGCTGGTCGAGGAAGAGCTGGGCAACGCGCCCGAGGACCCCGACGAGCCGCTGATGGCGTCGATGTGGCGCGCGGTGCGCCAGTCGCTGGCGATCGTCGCGGTGTCCGTGCTGGTGTCCGTCCTCGTCCTCGTCATCGGCTTCGTCCCGCTGGCCGGGCAGGTGCTCGGCCCGGTGCTGGCCGCCCTCCTGGGCGGGTGGCTGCTGGCGATCGAGCTGCTGGCGAGCGCGTTCGACCGCCGGAGGCTGACGACCATCCGCGACCGACGGCAGCACATGGCGAAGCGGCGGATGCGGGTGCTCGGCTTCGCGGTGCCGACGTACCTCCTGCTGGCGATCCCGTTCGTGGCGGTCGTGGTGTTCCCCGCCGCCACGGCGGCCGGTGCGATCCTCACCCGCGACCTGGTGCCCGCGGGCCCGGCCGGGATCCCGGGAGGACCGAAGGGGAGGGGCGACCGCGTCGGCCCGGGCGGACCCGGGGCGCCCGGGGGCGCGCTGCCCGGCGGACCGGACGGCAGCCCCTACGCCGGCGGCCCCCTCCCCGAGGGGGTGCGCCCGGCCGGTCGTGCGGAGCCCGGCGGCCAGGGCCGTCCCGGCTCCCAGCACTCCCAGGCCAACCCGGAGCACCAGGGGCCCCACGGTCCCGCCTCGGGCTGACGCCGCGACGCTCCCGGACCTCCCGGCCCGGCCCGCACCCCCCGCACACGACAGGCGGGCGACCGGTCGGTCGCCCGCCTGTGGACGAGGTCGGGGAGGCCCCCGCGGCCCCGTGCGCCCCTACCGCAGGCCGGGGTCGCGGCGCAGGGCCGTGGTGATCATCCGCTCGATCAGCTCGGCGTAGTCCACACCCGTGGCGGCCCACATCTGCGGGAACGCCGAGGACGGGGTGAACCCGGGCATCGTGTTGAGCTCGTTGACGAGGATCTCGCCGTTCTCGGTGTAGAAGAAGTCCACCCGGGCCAGGCCCTCGCAGCCCATCGCCTCGAACACGTCGGCGGCCATCGCGCGCAGCCGGGCGATCGCCTCCTCGGGGATCTCCGCCGGGATGGTGAGGCCGCTCGTCGAGAGGTACTTGGCCTCGAAGTCGTAGAAGTCGAAACCGTCGGCGACGTGCACCTCGGCCGGGAAGGATACGTCGGGGGTCCCGCCGTCCTCGGCCTCCAGGACGCCGCACTCGATCTCGCGGCCGACGACCTGGGCCTCCACCAGCACCTTGGGGTCGTGTTCCCGGGCGGCCTCGACGGCGGCGACGACGGCGTCGGAGTCCGAGGAGTCGCTCACCTTGGTGATGCCGAGGCTGCTGCCCGCACGGGCGGGCTTGACGAACACGGTGGCGCCCAGCTCGGCGACGTCGTCCAGCACCCGCTTGCGCTCCGTACGCCACTGGCGGTCGGAGATCGCGACGAAGTCGCTGGTGGGGATGCCGTTGCCGCGGAGCATGGCCTTCATGAAGACCTTGTCCATCGCGGCGGCGCTGGAGAACACCCCGGCGCCCGCGTAGCGGACGCCGATCATCTCGAACAGCCCCTGGATGGTGCCGTCCTCGCCGAAGGGCCCGTGCAGCAGCGGCAGGACCACGTCCACCTCGGCCAGCCGCTCGGGGCCCTTCTCCGGGTTGACGACCATCAGCTGGCCGGCCACGTCGAAGGGCAGCGCCAGGTCCGCGCCGTCCTCCGGCACGGTCGGCAGCGCCCTGGTGGCATCGTCGATGCGGAGCCGTTCGGGATCGCCCGAGGTCAGCACCCAGTTTCCCGCCCTGGTGATACCGACGGGGACGACCTCGTAGCGGTCCCCGTCGATGACGGACAACACGCTCCCCGCGGTGACGCAGGAGATCTCGTGTTCGGAACTACGCCCGCCGAAGACGACGGCGACCCGAATCTTGCGCTGCTCGGACGACATGCTGCCTGACCTTATCTCGCCAACTGATGGAACCGGAACCGGGAGAACTACCCGTGATGTGTCAGTTTCCCCCGTCGAGGGCCCTGAGGGCGTCCTCGATGAGGTCCTGGGGATCCTCCAGGCCGATGGAGAACCGCACCGCGCCGGGGGAGATGCCCGCGGCCGCCAGTTCGGCGTCGTCCATGTTGCGGTGGGAGGTGGAGGCGACGTGCCCGGCCAGGGTGTGGGTACCGCCCAGCGACGCCGCGATGGTCGCCACGCGCAGGCGGTCGGCGAAGGCCATTCCCTCGTCCCAGCCGCCGACCGGGTGCACGGTGACGACCGCGCCGCGGCGGTCGGCGTCGAACAGCTTGTCCGCGAGGGCGGACTGCGGGTGCGAGGCGAGGGAGGGGTGGTCGACCCGTTCGACGAGGGGGTGGCCCTCGAGCGCCGCGGCGAACGCCGCCGCGGTCTCGCACTGGCGCCGGACCCGGAGCGGCAGCGTCTCCAGTCCGCGGTGCAGCAGGTACGCCTCGTCGGGGGCGAGGCAGGGCCCCAGGTCGACGCGCGCCGAGCGGATGCGCCCGATGAGGGACGGGGAGGCCACGGCCACGCCGCCCGTGGTGTCGCTGTGCCCGCCGATGTACTTGGTGGCGGAGTGCACGACCACGTCGGCGCCGTGCTCCAGGGGGCGGCACACCGCCGGGGAGGCGAACGTGGAGTCCACGACCAGCGCGGCTCCGGCCTCGTGGGCGATCCGGGCCAGGCCCGGCAGGTCGGACACGGTCATCGAGGGGTTGGACAGGGTCTCGGTGAACACCACCCGGGTCCGCGGTCCGACGGCGGCGCGCACCGCGTCGAGGTCGGTGACGTCCACGAAGTCGGTGCGCACCCCGAACCGGCGCAGCAGCCGGTCCAGGAGGGAGTACGTGTTGCCGTAGATGGCGCGGGAGGCCACGACGTGCGCGTCCGCCTCGGTCAGCGCCAGGAGGACGGTGCTGAGCGCGCCCATCCCCGAGGCGAAGGCCTGTCCGCGCACCGGGTCCGGGAGCCCCGCGCCCTCCAGCGCCGCCACCGCGTCCGCGAACGCGTCGACGGTGGGGCTGTCGATGCGGGCGTAGGAGTACCCGTCGGTGGTGCCCGCGAGGACGTCGGCGTACTGCCGGGAGGTGTCGAACGCGTAGGTGGTCGCCCTGTGGACCGGCATGCGCATGGGGCGCTCGGCCGGCACGGGCGCCGGCGGCAGGGAGACCGCCCGCGTGAACTCGCCGCCGGGCTCTGGTGTGTGTGACATCGTGCTCGCTCTCAGACCCCGTAGCGTTCGGGCTTGCTGCTGCGTGACATGAACGCCACCAGCGCCTCGGCCGGGCTCAGGTCGTGGTGCATCATCTTGACGACGGCCTCGGTGATCGGCATGTCCACACCGTTGGCCCATCCGAGTTCGAGGACGGACTCGGAGGACTTGACCCCCTCGGCGGTCTGCTTGGTCTCCGCCACGACCTGTTCGAGGGTCTTGCCCGCGCCCAGTTTCTCACCGAAGGTCCGGTTCCGCGACAGAGGAGAGGAGCATGTCGCGACGAGGTCGCCCATCCCCGCCAGGCCGGACAGCGTGTGCTCGTCGGCGCCCAGCGCCACCGCGAGGCGTGTCGTCTCGGCCAGGCCCCGGGTGATGAGGGACGCCTTGGTGTTGTCCCCGAACCCCATGCCCTCGGCCACGCCCACGGCCAGGCCGATCACGTTCTTCATCGCGCCGCCGATCTCCACCCCCACCAGGTCGGTGCTGGTGTAGGGGCGGAAGTACGCCGACTTGAACAGGGACTGGAGCCGGACGGCCGTGTCCTCGTGCGGACACGCGACGACGGCGGTGGCGGGCTGGCGCTCGGCGATCTCCCGGGCCAGGTTGGGGCCCGACACGACCGCGATGCGCTCCTCCGGGTACTCCAGAACCTGGGCGATGATCTGGCTGACCCTCAGGCACGTCCCCAGTTCCACGCCCTTCATGAGGCTGACGACCACCGCGTCCTCGCTCAGGTGCGGGCGCCACTCCACGAGGTTCGCCCGCAGTGTCTGCGAGGGGACCGCCAGCACCACCACGTCGGCGTCGGCGAGCGCCTCGGCCGCGTCGGTGGTGGCCCGGAGCCGCGGGTTCAGGCCGATGCCGGGGAAGTAGTCCGGGTTCTCGGAGGTCTGGTTGACCGCGTCCACGACGGAGGCCCGGCGGCCCCACAGCACCACCTCGACGGACCGGCCGCCGGGGTCCCGATCCCGGGCCAGGTCGGCGGCGTCCGCGATGATGTTCGCGAACACGGTGCCCCAGGAGCCTGCGCCGAGAACGGCGATCCTCACGTTGTCGGTACCCATCTGCCCCGTCACGCCCCCGTGCTGCTCTTCCCGTTGCCGCCGTTGCCCGCGGCGCCGTCGTTCGTTCCGCCGTCGGCGTCACCGACCTGGGTGATCCGCTCGACCCGCTTGGCCTCGGCGGCCTCCTCCCGCGCCCTCTTGAAGTCGAAGGGGATCGCGGGCGGCTCCTCTCCGCGGATCTGCGCCTGGAGCGCCGTGATGTCGCGCATGATGAGCTCGGTGGCCTCCTTGAGGACCGTCGCGGTGAGCGGCAGGCCCTCGAACCGTGACAGGTCCACCGGCGGCCCCGCCCGGAAGTCGATGCGCTTGCGCGGGAAGAGGCTGGGCTTCTTGGCCCCGTACGGAAGCAGGTTCTGCTCCCCCCAGTGCGCCACCGGGACGACCGGCACGCCCGTGGCCAGCGCCAGCCGGGCCACGCCCGTCTTGGCGGTCATCGGCCACAGGTTCGGGTCCCTGGTGCAGGTGCCCTCGGGGTAGAAGATCACCGAGGAGCCGTCGCGGGTGAGGGCGACCTCCGCCTCGTGGAGCGCCTTGACGGCGTCGGTGCTGCCGCGCTTGATGGGGATCTGGCCCGTGCTCCTGGCCACCGAGCGCACCACGGGGATCTTCATGACCCCGTCCTTCATCGTGAAGGTCGGCCAGCGGCGGGCTCCGATGTAGAGGAAGTGGGCGACCGTCAGCGGGTCGGCCATCGAGAGGTGGTTCGCGGCGATGATCACCCCGCCCTTGGCCGGGACGTTCTCGGCACCCGCCCAGGTCGGCTTGGTGATGAACCACAGGACGAACCGGACGATCCGGGAGACGACCGCCTTCACCCACCGCGATTCTCGTTGCTTGGCCACGGGACTCCTCACTTCATCGCTCCCTGCCCGTTCGGGCCACGGAGCACAACCGGTTCAGTGTAGGACGTGGCGGAACCCTCCCAGGTGCGCCCTCCGGGCCAACATTCCGGAGGGCCGCCAGGCCACGGATCCGACACGCCACAGGGTGCCCGCACCGCGCCTTCCCCGACCGCCTACCCTCGTGACTGTCGTGGCCGCATCGACGTCCCGGGGGAACCGTGACCGGCTTTGGAGTACGGGGCGGGGCGCCCCGCCCCGGGGTGCGCTGGTCCCTTGTCGTCCCAGTGAAGCACCTCGGCCGCGCCAAGTCCCGACTGGCCCGGGCCGCCGGGGGGATGCGCGAGGACCTGGCGCTGGCGATCGCCTGCGACACGGTCGAGGCGGCGCTGGCCTGCCCCGGTGTCGCGGCCGTGCTCGCGGTGACGGAGGACCCCCGTGCCGGCGCCGAGCTGACCGAGCTCGGCGCGGTGGTGGTCGGCGGCGAGCCGGGCACCGGGTTGAACCCCGCCCTGGTCCACGGAGCGGCGGTGGCGCGGCGTCGGCTGCCCGACGCCGGGGTGTGCGCCCTGTCGGCCGACCTCCCCTCGCTCCGCCCGGACGAGCTGGCACGGGTTCTGACGGCGGCGGCCCGCCACGGGCGCTCGTTCCTGCCGGACGCTCCGGGTGTGGGGACGACCCTGTTCGCGTCGGCTCCGGGGCACCCCTTCACGCCCGCGTTCGAGGGGGCCTCACGGGCGCGGCACCGCGACGCGGGCGCACACGAGCTGGTGCTCGCGGACGTGGCGTCGGTGCGGCGGGACGTGGACACCCCGGAGGACCTGTGCGACGCCGTGGGCCTGGGGGTGGGTCCGAGGACCCGGGAACTGTGGGAGCTGGTGGCGGACGGCTGCCTGCGACCGCAGAGCACGCCCTGACCCTCCCGGAGGCGCCTCGGGGCCGCCGGTCCGCCCTGTGGGGCGCCCGGGGCGCACAGAACGCCCTGCGCCGCGTGAGACGGCCCTCTGGTGCGCCCTGCGCCGTCCGCGTGGCGCGGTCCCCACGACGGCCCCCCGTGTCCGAGCCGAGGGCTCTCGCTCCGGGGTCCGAGCCGGGCACGCGGGCACCGGTGGGGGCGGGGCCGTGCCGCCCGGCCCCCCTGGCGCCCCGGGCCCCCGGGCCCCCGGAAAAGAGATCCGCCCGGGCCCCCTGTGGGGGACCCGGGCGGACTCGGCCCATCGCCGTGTGACGGTGGGCTACTTCTTGTCCCCGTTGACCAGGGCCTTGAAGTCAGCGCCGGCGCGGAACTTCGGAACGAAGCTCGCGGGGACGTTGATAGCGGCCCCGGTGGCCGGGTTGCGCGCGGTGCGAGCCGCACGCTCGGACTTCTCGAAAACGCCGAAGCCCGTGATGGCGACCTTGTCGCCCGACGCCACGGTTGCCTGAATGGTCTCAAGCACAGCGTTGACCGCTTCGGTCGCGGTCTTCTTGTCTCCGAGACGATCGGAGATCGCGTCGATCAGGTCACGCTTGTTCATAAGGTTCCTCCGGTTCCCCCTTGCTCGCACGAAATTAGGGGAAGCAGCGGCCCTTACACAAATACAAACGCCTGCGGGCAAGGCGTGTCGGCCCCTTCCCCACCTGCGAGGGAGCCTCACGGAGCGTGCGGTCTGGACCGGGCGACACCGGGAACGCAGTCCCTTTTGACCCCTTCTACAGCCCTCAAAAGCCTACGTATAACCGGATTCCGGGCAGGGGACACGCCGAGCTTAAGGACAGCAAGTTCGTAAGCGAACGCTCACACCAAGTAAAGGTAAAATATTTCTGAGCCGAGGGTGTCCTGCGTCACATGACGCCCCGATCCCCGGCCCAGAGCACGATCCGGCGTCTACAGGGTCACGGGGAGCCACGGCTTGCGGGACTCCTCGAAGACGCTCACCGCGTCCGTGTGGCGCAGCGTCAGGGCGATGTCGTCCAGCCCCTCCATCAGCCGCCAGCGGGTGTAGTCGTCCAGCTCGAACGGCTCCTGGACCCCGGCGCCCGGGGCGCGCACCTCGCGCTCGACGAGGTCGACGGTCACCTCGGTCGCGGGGTCGGCCTCGACGGCCTTCCAGATCCGCTCGATGACCTCCTGGGGCAGCAGGACGCTCAGCAGCCCGCCCTTGAGCGAGTTGCCGCGGAAGATGTCCGCGAAGCGCGAGGACAGCACGGCCTTGAACCCGTAGTCCTGGAGCGCCCAGACGGCGTGCTCGCGGGAGGAGCCCGTACCGAAGTCCGGACCGGCCACCAGGACGGACGCGCCCTCGAACTCGGGGCGGTTGAGGACGAAGTCCGGGTCGGACTTGCGCCACTCGGCGAACAGGCCGTCCTCGAAGCCGGTCCGGGCGACCCTCTTGAGGTAGACGGCCGGGATGATCTGGTCGGTGTCGACGTTGCTGGAGCGCAGCGGCACGGCCCGACCGGTGTGGATGTCGAATTTCTCCATGGGGAGGTCTCTCCTGACGGGTCGGGGCTACAGGGCGGCCAGGTCGGCGGGCGAGGACAGGGTGCCGCGGACGGCGGTCGCAGCGGCGACCTGCGGCGACACCAGGTGGGTGCGTCCGCCGCGGCCCTGGCGTCCCTCGAAGTTGCGGTTCGAGGTGGAGGCGCTGCGCTCACCGGGCTTGAGCTGGTCGGGGTTCATGCCCAGGCACATCGAGCAGCCGGCTTCGCGCCACTCGGCCCCGGCGGCCTCGAAGACCTCGCCCAGGCCCTCGGCGTTGGCCTGCTCCTTGACCCGCATGGAACCGGGGACGACGAGCATGCGCACGCCCTCGGCCACCGTGCGGCCGCGGATGATCTCGGCGGCCGTGCGCAGGTCCTCGATGCGGCCGTTGGTGCACGAGCCCAGGAAGACGGTGTCGACCCTGACCTCCCGCATCGGGGTCCCGGCCGTGAGGTCCATGTAGGCCAGGGCCTTCTCGGCGGCGGCGCGCGCGGAGGGGTCATCGTAGGAGGCGGGGTCGGGGACCTCGGCGTCCAGGGGCACGCCCTGGCCGGGGTTGGTGCCCCAGGTGACGAACGGGCTGAGCTCGTCGGCGTTCAGGACGACCTCGGCGTCGAAGACGGCGCCCTCGTCGGTGCGCAGGCTCTTCCAGCGCTCGACGGCGGCCTCGAAGTCCTCGCCCCGGGGCGCGTGCGCACGGCCCTCGATGTAGTCGAACGTGGTCTGGTCCGGGGCGATCATCCCGGCGCGGGCTCCCGCCTCGATGGACATGTTGCACACGGTCATGCGGGCTTCCATGGACAGGGCCTCGATGGCCTCGCCCCGGTACTCGATGACGTAGCCCTGGCCGCCGCCGGTGCCGATCTTGGCGATCACGGCCAGGATGATGTCCTTGGCGGACACCCCCGGCCGGAGCGTGCCGTCCACCGTGACTGCCATGGTCCTGAAGGGCGCCATGGTCAGGGTCTGGGTGGCCAGCACGTGCTCGACCTGGCTGGTGCCGATACCGAAGGCCAGGGCGCCGAACGCACCGTGGGTGCTGGTGTGGCTGTCGCCGCAGACGATGGTCATCCCGGGCTGGGTGAGGCCCAGCTGGGGCCCGACCACGTGCACGACGCCCTGCTCGATGTCGCCCATCGGGTGCAGGCGCACGCCGAAGTCGGAGCAGTTCTTGCGCAGCGTCTCGACCTGCTTGCGGGAGACGGGGTCGGCGATCGGGGCGAGCAGGTCCTGCGTGGGGACGTTGTGGTCCTCGGTGGCGATGGTCAGGTCCGGACGGCGGACCGGACGGCCGGCCAGGCGCAGCCCCTCGAAGGCCTGGGGGCTGGTCACCTCGTGGACCAGGTGGAGGTCGATGTAGAGCAGGTCCGGCTCGCCGTCGGCACGTCGGACGACGTGCTCCTCCCAGACCTTCTCGGCCATCGTGCGTGCCATGGGCGGTCGCCTCTCTCGTGTCTGACGTGTCGGGCTCGTCTCGGGTGCCCTGCGCGGACTGCGGGCCGACTTGCATTCCATATTTCGAGACGGCAATATCAAGCCATGGACAACTCTAGCTCATCCAGCGGCGTCGGTGTCCTGGACAAGACCATGTCCGTCCTCGACGCACTGGAGTCCGGTCCGGCATCCCTGGCCCAGTTGGTCCAGATCACCGGACTGGCACGGCCGACCGCACACAGGCTGGCCGTCGCCCTCGAACGGCACCGCATGGTCTCCCGGGACAGCCAGGGCCGGTTCGTGCTCGGCCCCCGCCTCGGCGAACTCTCGATAGCGACCGGGGAGGACCGCCTGCTGGCCGTCGCGGCCCCCGTCCTCGTGCAGCTGCGCGACCTGACCGGCGAGAGCGCCCAGCTTTACCGCCGGCAGGGCGACCTGCGGGTGTGCGTGTCCGCCTCCGAGCGGAGCAGCGGCCTGCGCGACACGGTGCCGGTGGGGAGCGAACTCCCGATGAACGCCGGATCGGCTGCCCAGGTCCTCCTCGCCTGGGAGGACTCCGACCGCATCCGGCGGTCCCTGGTGGGCGCCCGCTTCACCGCAGCCAGCCTCGCCCAGGTGCGCCGCCGCCGCTGGGCCCAGAGCGTCGCCGAGCGGGAGCAGGGCGTGGCGTCGGTGTCGGCCCCGGTGTCCGGCCCCGGCGGGCGCGTGATCGCCGCCGTCTCGGTGTCCGGCCCGATAGAGCGTCTGACCCGCTCCCCCGGCCGCATGCACTCCCAGGCGGTGCTGTCGGCCGCCGAGAAGATCAGCGAGTCCCTGCACACCGAGGGCTCCCACTGACCGGGGCGGTCGTCCACAGGGGCTACCGCCGCTCCCCCGCTCGGGGTTGACTTGGACACGGGGGGTCCCACCCGACCGCATGCCCCGTGCTGTCCGCACCCGGGTCCGCACGCCCCGCCATCCCCTCAGGCCCCGCTGGTAACAGCGCCGACCGGGCACCGGACCACGGTTCCCGGGAATCCACCACCCGCCCCCGTCCCCCGTCTCCCCTCGAACACGTGACCGCGCCCCCGGTGCTCCGGGCGGCGCGGTTCTCCGTTCACGGACCCGGTCCGGGGGGGGCGGGACGCGGAACCGGGGGCGGGACGCGGCCCGGGACAGGGCGGGGAGCCCGGCCGGAACGCGGAATCAGGACCGGACACCGAACCGGTGCCAGGAGACGGAACCGGGGCCGGCCGGGGAAGGGGCGGGACGGGGAAGGGGCGGGACGCGGCATCCGGACCGGGGCCCGGCCCGTACCGGGGCAGGTACGCGGGGCCCGACGGCGGCCGGGCAGCGCTCAGGCGCCGACGAGGTCCATGGGCGAACGCGCCGAGATGGTGGCCGTCTTCGTGGGCGCGCCGTCGGCCGCGACCGTGAACTCGCTCTCCGGGGACAGGGCGATCATCCCCAGCCAGTCGCGCAGGGTCATCCCGGGCACGAGTTCGGTCGGCGTCCCGGATCCTCCCTCCCCGTCGACCATGACCAGGGCGTGGATGCGGTTGGTGACCGTGGCCAGAACCACCGGGTGGTCGAACGACTCCAGCCTGCGGAAGACGTCCACCGCCTCGTTGCCGGGCGAGCAGACCAGAACGGTGTAGCGCCCCCTGGCGTCGCGCACCCTGGGGTTCTTGACCAGGTAGTGGATGAACTCGCGGGTGGTGCGGGCGTGCGCGGCCAACAGCGTGGACACACGCCGCACGTCGGGGCTGTCGGCGTGGCGGACGAGGGCCAGTTCGACCTTGCGCGTGGTCTGGAGGACCCAGTCGATCTCGGTGGCCTCCGCGCGGGTCGGGCGCAGCTCCCCGTCGTCCAGGCCGATCCCGCGCAGCCATGCGTTGACCTCGGACCACAGCCACACCGAGGACCGTCCGACGGTCGCCTCGGGAGCGGGGAACAGGACGCCGTCCCGGCGTTGGCCCCGGGTCCACTGGGTGACGTTCTGCCTGGTCCGACCGGTCAGGTCCGCGATGTCGGAGACGCCGACGAGTTCCCGGTCGAGGCGGACCAGCCGCATGGTGGGCGCTGTGGCGTGGAGGCGCTCCACGAGGGACCTGGCCGCGGTGACGGCGTCGGGACCCGCCCCGGCCACGGTCACACGGGTCACCCCGTGGGAGGAGGAGACGACCGCGTCCAGGCTCTCGGTGAGCGCGTCGACCGAGTCGTGGTCGTCCAGGGAGATCCCGTCCACGACGAAGACGAACTCGTACTCGGCCATCGGCCTCGCCTTCCTCCGGAGCACCGACCCGCGCGCCGCGGAGCGGACTGCGCCAGGACCGCATCGGCGTTGACAAACGTCAACAACAGACTACCGGCTGCGTCCCGTTCACACCATGCCCCGGGTTGCACGGGAATCGCCGCGAGCGCCCGAGGCAACGGCGCGGGACCGTCCCGGGCCCGGGACGACAGTGCAGGACCGTCCCGGGCCCGGGACGGCTCCGCGGGATCCACCGCGCCCGCGGGGTTGGGGCCCCGACGGGACCGAAGTGCATCGCACGCCTGCGAGCCGGGCTGTCGCGACCACCACCGGAACCCGGGCAGGGCGCTCCGGCCCGCCCGGAGGCCGCTCACCCGAGGCGCGGCCGCACCGGCGTCCGCCCGCGGGTGACTCCCGGGGCGGTCCCTCGGTCACTCCTGGGGGCCGCGCGCCCCGCGCCTGGGGTCGTCCGGCGGCATCGGGCAGCGCCGGGCCTCCTGGCGGATCCGGCGCGCGGCCCGGCCGGAGTCCCTCGGCGTCCCGGGCACCTGGATGCGGGTGCAGCCGCAGTCGCAGTACAGCCGCCCCCAGTGCCCCTCTCTCCTGAGCACCCACCCCTGCTCCCCCAGGTCCTTGAGGACCTGGCGGACCTCCTTGTCCTGGTGGCTGCCGGGGCCGAGTTCACGGCCGGTCACGGCGCACCGCCCTCCCTGCGGGGAGGGGCGTGGGGCCGGGTCGCCCGGCTGGTGGGAGGAGGTCGCTATTCATACGCTCCGACAGGGGGTTGGGCGGTCGGGGGACTGCGCCGCCCCAGTATTCCAGGGGCGGCCCGCCCGCGCGGGCACACCGGTGCAACGCGCGGAGGCGCCCCGCGGTTTCCCGGGCAGATCGAGGACCCGTCTCCGCGGGTCGGGCTCCGCACCCCGAGGCCGTGCCCCGCGACCGGGGCCGCCGCCACGCCGCACCGGGATTCCGCCCCACCCGTGGACACTTGTTGACACTCTGTCTAACATGACGGCATGTCGCACAAGAGCGTGACGGGGGCTACATCACCTCCGGGCGAATGCACCGAGGACCATGCCTTCCGGCCGGACGGGGGCCCGCCGCACGCGCGCCGCAGGGCCGGCCGCGTCCCGCTCGCGACCGACGCCGCCCCGGCGGCCGGGGAGAGGTCCGCATGACCGCGCGACCGGGCCGCGACGGCCGGAACCCCCCGCGAGACCGGAGCGGCCGCGAGCGCGACCGCGCCCGCCGCTACATCACCGCCTCCGACGGCCAGCGCCTCGCCGTCTACTCCTCCGGCCCCGCCGACCGGCCCACCCTCCTCTGCGTCCACGGCTACCCCGACAACGCCTCCGTCTGGGGCGCCCTCACCGACGAACTCGGGGACGGCTACCGCGTCGTCTCCTACGACGTGCGCGGAGCGGGACGCTCCACCGCACCCGACCACCGCTCCGGCTACCTCCTCGACCAGCTCGCCGACGACCTCGCCCTCGTCGCCGCGACCGTCAGCCCCGACCGCCCCGTCCACCTGCTCGCCCACGACTGGGGGTCCATCCAGGCCTGGCACGCCGTCACGGCGCCGGAGCACGCATCCCGGTTCGCGTCCTTCACCTCGGTCTCCGGGCCCGCCCTCGACCATGCGGGCCAGTGGTTCCGCAGCCGCCCCGACGGCGCCCGCACCGTGCTCCGCCAAGCCGTGCGCTCGGGCTACATCGGGTTCTTCCACCTGCCCGGAGTCCCCGAGGCCGCCTGGCTGACGGGGGTCGGCGGCCTGGTGCTGTCCGCCGCCGAACGCATCGGAGGCGGCCCCGCCGTCCCGGCCCGGCGGGACGTCCGCGACTACCTCAACGGGCTGTCCCTGTACCGGGCCAACATGATCCCCCGCCTGACCCGGCCCGTCGACCGCCGAACGGACGTGCCCGTCCAGGTGCTCGCGCCCACCGACGACGCGTTCATGGTCGAGCAGATCCAGTCCAACGCGGGGAGGTGGGCGCCGGACTTCCGCTTCCACCGCTTCCAGGGCGGTCACTGGTCGCTGCGCTCGCGCCCCGCCCCCGTGGCGGCACGCCTCCGCGCGTTCGTGGACGGGGTCGAGTCCGACGCGCCCCGCCCGCGCCTGAACCTCACCGCCCGGCGGTCCCGGCGCCGCGGAGGGGCCTTCGCCGGACAGGTCGCCGTCGTCACCGGAGCGGGCAGCGGCATCGGCCGCTCCCTGTGCTCGGAGCTCGCCGGACGCGGGGCGAGGATCGTCGCCGTCGACGTCGACGGGCCCGCCGCCGAGCGCACCGCCGAGCTCGCGGACGCGCTCACCCCCGGGGCCCGCGCCCGGCGCGTGGACGTCACCGACTCCGCCGCCGTGGAGGAGCTCGCCGCGTGGGTCCGCGACGAGTACGGCGTTCCCGACCTGGTCTTCAACAACGCGGGCATCGGCGTGGCCGGTCCGTTCCTGGAGACCACGGCCCAGGACTGGGCGCGGGTCGTCGACGTCAACCTGTGGGGCGTCGTCCACGGCTGCCGGGCCTTCGCACCGATGATGGTCGAGGCGGGGGGCGGGGGCAGGATCGTCAACACCGCCTCCGCGGCCGCCTACCTTCCCTCGCGCGTGTACGGCGCCTACGCCACCACCAAGGCCGCCGTGCTCATGCTCAGCCGCACCCTGCGCGGCGAACTCGCGGAGAAGGGCGTCGCCGTGACCGCCGTCTGCCCCGGACCGGTCGACACCGGGATCGTCTCCCACGCACGCCTCTCGGGCATGGGCCCTGTCTCCGCGGCCAGGGAGCGGCTCGATAGGCTGTACCGGCTGCGCGGCTACACCCCGGAGAAGGCCGCCCGGCGCATCGCCGACGCCGTCGCCGACGCTCCCGAGATCGTGCCGGTGACCGGTGAGGCGCATGTCGGCCTGTGGCTGTCCCGGCTCGCCCCCGGCGTGCTGCGCCGCGCGGCGCGCGTCTCCCCCCCCGGTCTGACGTCCGCCCGCCCCCGCCCCGTCCCCTCGTGCCCCTCACTCCGGTCCCGGGCCTCCGGGGCGGCGGACCGTCCCGGAGGCCCGGGGAACGGCGTCGGGACCGGGCGGTAGTTTCGGAGGGGACCCCGGCAGACAGGCCGAGGGGCGGAGGCGAACGGCCACGGGAGGCGGCGACAACGGTGGTGTCCCAGGGGTCGGACCGGCGCCCGGCGCGGGTGACGGGTTCGCAGGACCCGGCTCGGGGACCGGGTCCCGGGCGGCGTCCGCGCCGCATGGCGCCGCACGAACGCCGGGACGACCTGATCCGCGCGGCGCTGCGCGTGTTCGCCCGGCGCCCTCCCGACCAGGTCACGCCAGAGGAGGTCGCGGAGGAGGCGGACGTGTCCAGGGCCCTGGTCTACCGCTACTTCCCCAGCATGGCGGAGCTGCGCCGGGCCGCGCTGGAGCAGGCGATGGCGGAGCTGATACCGATGCTCCTCCCGCCGAGCGACCTCCCGCCGCTGGAGCAGGTGCGGGCGGGGCTGCGCGCCTTCATCGGGTTCGCCGACTCCTACGCACCCTCCTACGCCGCGCTGCTCCGCACGGGCTCGGTGATCGCCACCGAGGAGACCGAGGCGGAGATCGACCGGGTGCGCGGGACCGTGCGGGACCTGGTGCTGGAGCGCGCGGGCGTGGCCGACCCGTCGGTGCGGCTGGTGCTGGCGCTGCGCTGCTGGATCTCGGCGGTCGAGACCGCTGTGCTGGTCTGGTTGTGGGAGCGGGGGATGAGCGACGCCGAGCTCGCGGACTGGCTGCTGGACCAGATGGTCGCGATGCTGTCGTGCTCGGGGGCGCCCCGGGAGGAGCTCGGCCCCCTGGTCGCGCACGCGGACTGAGCCGGTTCCACCGGGCGGGGCCTCCGTCCGCCACGGACCGCGGACCGCTGCGCCGGACGGTGCCGGCCCCGGACACACGAAAGGCCCCATCCTGGCGGATGGAGCCTGACTGGTACCCCCGAGCGGATTCGAACCGCCGTTACCGCCTTGAGAGGGCGGCGTCCTAGGCCACTAGACGACGGGGGCCGGACTGGTCCGGGTGCGACCGTGAAACTACGATACCCACCCCAACCGGACATCGGTGACATGCACCGACCCAGAAAAAAACTCCCACACCGTGGGAGCTTCTCCCTGTTGGTACCCCCGAGCGGATTCGAACCGCCGTTACCGCCTTGAGAGGGCGGCGTCCTAGGCCACTAGACGACGGGGGCGCACTGGATCAGAGATCCGTGAGACTCACGGAAACCGTGAATCTGCGCTGGGGTACCAGGACTCGAACCTAGACTAACTGAACCAGAATCAGTCGTGCTGCCGATTACACCATACCCCAGTGCTTTGGGAGGACCCGGTAGCTTTTCGCTTCCCTGTCCCCCTCGGCGACGTGGATAACTCTAGCGGACATTCCGAGTGGTCGCGAACCGAATGCGGGGCGGCCGGCCTGTGGCTCCGACCACCCCGATCCGGGCGTGCGCCTAGGCGGACGCGGGGCCCTCCTGTGCGCGCAGCCGCGCCAGCGCGGCCTCCATCCGCGCCTGGACGCGGTCGCGGCCGAGCAGCTCCAGCGACTCGAACAGGGGGAGCCCGACCGTCCGCCCGGTGACCGCGACGCGCACCGGCGCCTGCGCCTTGCCCAGCTTGAGGCCGAGGGTCGCTCCGGTCTCCTCCGTGGCGGTCTTGAGGGCCTCGGCGGTCCACGGGAGCTCCGGGTCCGCGAAGCGGGCCAGGGCGGCCTCCAGCATCTCCGCGCCGACGCCCGGCTTCATGGCCTTGGCCCAGCTCTTCTCGTCCTCGACCGGCTCGGCGAGGAACAGGAAGTCGACGTTGGGGACGATCTCGCTGAGGACCGCGACGCGGCTCTGGGCGAGCGGCGCGACGGCCGCGAAGACCTCGGGGTCGTAGTCGGCGGCGTCCCACGGCACGGCGTCGCCGGTCAGCCACGGCCGGCAGCGCTCGACGAACTCGTCGACGGACAGCGCGCGGATGTACTCGCCGTTGAAGGCGCGCAGCTTCTTCTCGTCGAAGAAGGCGCTGGAGCTGTTGACGTCCTCGATGCGGAACAGGGGCACCATCTCCGACCACGGCATGATCTCGCGGTCGTCGCCCGGGGCCCACCCCAGGAGCATGAGGTAGTTGACCATCGCCTCCGCGAGGTAGCCCTCCTCCTGGTAGGACTCCAGCGCGACCTTGTCGCGGCGCTTGGACAGCTTCTTGCGCTGTTCGTTGACGATGACGGGCAGGTGCGCCCACACCGGCGGGGTCAGGCCCAGCGCCTCCCACAGCAGCTGCTGCTTGGGGGTGTTGGACAGGTGCTCCTCGCCGCGGATGACCTGGGTGATGCCCATCTCCACGTCGTCCACGACGTTGGCCAGGACGAACAGCGGAGAGCCGTCGGCGCGGGCGATCACGAAGTCCTCGATGGCGGAGTGCTCGAACTCCACCCGGCCGCGGATCCGGTCCTCGACCACGGTGGGACCGCCGTCGGGAACCCGGAAGCGCAGCGCCCGGCCGGGGCCCGGCTCCAGGTTGCGTTCGCGGCAGTGGCCGTCGTACCCCAGGTTGGGGTTGTCGCGCCGCTCCTGCACCTGCTCGCGGGTGCAGTCGCAGTAGTAGGCGCGGCCCTTCTTGTACAGCTCCTGCGCGGTCTCGCGGTGCTTGTCGGCGTAGGCCGACTGGAAGTAGGGACCCTCGAAGTGCGGGTCGTCCTCACCGATGCCGAGCCAGGCCATCGCGCGGATGATGCCGTCGGTCCACTCGGGACGGTTGCGGGCGGCGTCGGTGTCCTCGATGCGCAGCACCAGGCGGCCCTCGGAGCGCTGTTGTGCCAGCGCCCAGTTGAACAGCGCGGAGCGGGCGCCACCGACGTGGAACATGCCCGTGGGGGACGGGGCGAAGCGGGTACGAAGCGAAGTCTCAGTCACGCAGCCCAGGGTATCCGTGGTGCGTGGGGGCCCGGTGGGAAGTCCGCTGGTGGCCGGGCGGCCTCACCCCGCCGGGGGCCTCACCGCCAGGGGGCGCGGGAAGCCGAAGCCGATCCCGTACCCCTGGGCCAGGGCGTCCGCGAACGCGGCGGCGATCTTGGTCTCACCGCCTGCGTTGGGATGGGTGCCGTCGTAGGTGTCGGCGGACACGTCCCAGCCCTCCCGGCCCGCGACGTCGAGGCTGATCACGGGCGAGGCGTCCGTGGACAGGTCGGCGGCGACCTCGCGGACGAGCTCGTTGTAGGCGTACACGCGCAGCGCGAACCCCTCGTCGGACTCGGCCAGGGCGATGGGGAGCGCCTCGGCGATCACGATGCGCAGGTTCGGGTTCGCCGCGCGGGCCGACTCCGCGTAGTGGCGCAGCCGGTACTCCATCTCCTCCATGGTGACCGGCCACAGCAGGTCGTTCACGCCGAGCATGACGCACAGGACGTCCGGCCGGTGGACCCTGACCTCCTCCTGGATGGACGCCGCGGCGTCGCGGAGGGTGCGCCCCCACAGGGCGTTGTGGTTCTGGTCGAAGTCGGGGTCCCGGTACTCGACCGTGTGCGGGTCGCCGTCGGCGCCGGGCCAGACGGTGTCCTCCAGCTCCTCCAGCTCCTGCTGGGAGAGCCCTGAGGACTCCCCCGACGGCCGGTCGGCGGGGGCTCCGTCCGGGGCGCCGCCCTCGTCGTAGCCCTCGGCCGGGTCCCCCTCCGGGGTCTCCACGGCCTCGTCCCCGGTGGTGGGGACCGGCAGGATCATGTCCCGGGTGGCGGGATCGGTGTAGGGGCCGACGAAGTCGAGCCCCTCCACCTGCGGGGAGAGGTGGTTCCACAGGTGGTAGCGCCAGGTCCGGTCGCCGTTGGCGCCCTGGGTCATCGAGTCGCCCGCCAGCATGATGCGGCGCGGGTCGTCCACTGGTCCCTCCGCTTCCCGGGCGGGCTCACCGCCGTCGTCGCGCGTGGCCGCCCAGTAGGTGGTCCCCGCGGCCAGGAGCACGAGCGCGAGCGCGCCGGCGAGGACGAGGGGGCCGGTGCGGGGGCGTCGGGGGGTGGTCACGTGTGGGCCTTCCGCTTCTCCGGGGGCCGGCGGCGCGGTGCGCCGCCGGCCCGTGGTCGGGCCGTGCTCCGCGGACTCCCGCGCACGGCGCCCGGTCAGTCGCGGGCGACCACCCGGTTGCTGATGGTGCCGAGCCGCTCCACCGTCACCGAGACCTCCTGGCCGACCTCGACCGGGCCCACCCCGGCCGGGGTGCCGGTGAGGACCACGTCACCCGGGAGCAGCGTCATGAACGAGGTGACGTAGGCGATGATGCCCGGGATGTCGTGGATGAACTGCGAGGTCCGTCCCGCCTGGCGGACCTCCCCGTCCACGGTGGTGGTGAGGGCCAGGTCCTGGGCCTCCTCGATGCTCAGCCCGGTGGTGATCCAGGGTCCGATCGGGCAGAAGGAGTCGAAGCCCTTGGCCCGCGTCCACTGCTTGTCCGTCTTCTGGAGGTCGCGGGCCGTCACGTCGTTGGCGACGGTGTACCCGAAGATGACGTCCTTGGCGCGCTCGCGCGGCACCTCCCGGCAGGGCCGGGAGATGACGATGGCCAGCTCGCCCTCGAAGTCGACCCTCTCGGAGACCGAGGGGTAGAAGATCGGGTCCCGGGGACCGGCCACGGACGTGGACGGCTTGAGGAACACGACGGGCTCGTCGGTGGTCTCCCCCGTGATGTCCTTCATCTCCGCGACGTGGTCGGCGTAGTTCTTGCCGATGCAGACCACCTTGGTGGGCAGGACCGGCGAGAGCAGCCGCACGTCGGAGAGCTTGGCCCTCTCACCGGTCAGTGTGATGTCGCCGAGGAGAGGGTGTCCGCTCAACCGTGCGACGAACTCCTCCCCACTGTCGGAATCGGTGTCGATCAGCCCGAAACCGACCTCGTCCCCGACCGCGAACCGTGCGATGCGCACCTGATGCCTCCCAGCAGCCCCGTTGTCTCGCTTGCGGTTGAAGCGTATCCGCGGGCCGGCGCCGCGGTGCGGGCGGGACCGGGTCCGGAACCCGGACGGAGCAGGACCGGAACCCGGATCGGCGCGGGTGGGAGGCCCGGCGGCGCGCAACGACCGAGCTCCGGGACACCCGCGACGGCCCGGTACCGGCTTGGCCCGAACTCCGGGTGAACTCTGGCATGCTGGGTCCGATAATCCACTGTCGAGAGGTTGCTCGTCGTGCCCACGTCCGCTTCGCCCACGGGCCGGTCCCGTGCCAGGCACCGCCGACGCCGGTACCCGATGGGTCTGGCGCTGGGCCTGTGCCTGGTCTCCGGGGCCTCGGCCGTGCTCATGCTCAGCGTGCCCGCCCCTCCGCCCGGCACCGACTCCTCCGAGACCTCCGCCACCGCTCCCGTGGGCGACGGCGTTCCCGAGGACTCCGGCGACGGCCGCACGGGGGCGGAGCCGCCGGCGGACAGCGCCACGGGCCAGGGCCAGGAGGCGTCGCCGGGCCCGGAGGGCTCCGAGGAGGAACCGGTCCTCCTCCGCTCCGTCGAGGAGGAGGTCGACAGCGCCGACGGCGAGATGACCGTGGTGGAGGGTGAGAGCGACGTCATGGGCGACGGCCCGCTGACGACCTTCGCCGTGGAGGTCGAGGACGGGCTCCCCGGGAACGGGGACGACTTCGCGGCCGCCGTGGAGGAGATCCTGGGCGACCCCCGCAGCTGGGGCGACGACGGGGAGCGCTCGCTCCAGCGGGTGGACGGCGACGACGCGGACATCCGGGTGCTGCTGGCGGCGCCGGACACCGTCGACCGCATGTGCGCCCCGCTGAACACCAACGGGTACGTGTCCTGCGCCAACGGCAACCGGGCGATCATCAACCAGAACCGCTGGGTGGGGGGCGTCCCCCACTTCGACGACGATCTGGAGACCTACCGGATCTACCTGATCAACCACGAGGTGGGGCACACGCTGGGCCACGGCCACGTGAACTGCACCGGCAAGGGCGACTCCGCCCCCGTGATGCAGCAGCAGACCCTGGACCTCCAGGGGTGCGAGGCCAACGGCTGGGTGCACCCCGACAACGAGCCCGCCGACGACTCCGACGAAGACTGACACCCGGGTTCACTCGCTGATGCCTCTGTGACCCGTGGCGGGTTTCGCGACCGATCCCCGCCCCGGGCGCGGGATCACGGTGAGGGCGAGGGGTTGGCAACACCGCGGGCCGCCGCTCCGAGCGGCCCACCGTGCCCGGCGGCCCTCGGGCGTGAGAGAGCGAGGCCTGTATGTGCGACTGCCCCAGGACCCCGACCACCGGAGCCGACCCCGACCCGGGCACCGCCGCCCGCGCGGAACGGGACGCGGCCACGAGCACGGACGCCGGTCCGGGGGGTCCGCGCCCGGACGGTTCCGCGTCGGCGCCCTCCCGGACCCGGCTGACCCGGCGTCTGGCCTTCGGCGCCGTGGGGGGCGGGGCGCTCGCCGGTGTCCTCGCCGCGTGCGGCGGCGGGGAGGACCCGGACTCCGCGCCCGGCGGCGAGCAGAGCGGCACCCCCGGACCGACCCCCGGCGCGACCGAGGAGCTGGCCTCCACAGAGGAGATCCCCGTGGGCGAGGGCAAGGTCCTCACCGAGGAGGGCCTGGTCCTCACCCAGCCCGAGGAGGGCACGTTCCACGCCTTCTCCTCCACCTGCACCCACGAGGGCTGCCCGTTGGACGCGGTGGTCGACGGCCGCATCCAGTGCCCCTGCCACGGCAGCCGCTTCTCGATCGAGGACGGCTCCCCCCTGGAGGGGCCGGCCACCCGGGCGCTGGAGGAGTTCGAGATCAGCGTGGAGAACGGGGTCATCAGGCGGGTGTGACCTGTCCGCGGGGCCGCCCCGGAGGGGGCGGCCCCGCGGCGGGCTACTCCGCGACCGACTCGTTGTACTCCGTGATGGGCGTGCGCACGCCCTCGGCCGCGTTCGCCATGGCCTCATCGGCCGGGGTGTCGCTGGTCAGGGCGGTCTCCCACCCCTCCTCGGCGGCGACCCGCGCCTCGGACATGACGCCCATCATGCAGCCCGCGGTGTTCTCGTCGATCTCGGAGTCCGCCAGCTGGTTCGCCGCCACGGCGAACTGCGGGAACTCCTCCGCGCGGGCCGACGCCTCGGGGCCGTCGTACCCCTCGGTGTTGACCGCCAGGTAGCCGGTCCCCGCGTGCCACACCGACTGCGCCTCGGGGGTCAGCAGGTACTGGACGAACTCCCAGGACGCGCGGACCTCCTCGTCGGTGTGGCCCTCGCCGTTGATCCACAGCGAGGCGCCGCCGATGATCGAGCCTCCCGGGTCGTCCGCGGCGACCAGCGGGAAGTAGCCCGCGCCCACCTCGAAGTCGGACTGCTCGATGAAGCCGCCCAGAGCCCCGGTCGACTCCAGCGTCATCGCGGCCCGGCCCGACGTGAACGCGGCCTGCCCGTCGTCGGTGTTGCGGCCGATCTGCACGGCCAGTTCGTCGTCGATCATGTCGCCCCACCACTCGACGAGCTCCACGACCTTCGGGTCGTCGAAGAGCACCTCGGTGGCGCGACCCGACCGGCCGTTCGCGCTGTCGCAGTACGGGGCGCCGGCGCGGGCCATGAACTGCTCGACGAACCAGCCGTACACGGCGGCGCCGAACCCGTACTGGACGACGGTCCCGTCGTCGTCCCGCACCGTCAGCGCCTCAGCGGCCTCGCGGATGCCCGCCAGGTCCGTGGGCGGGGAGTCCGGGTCGAGTCCGGCCTCCTCGAACGCGTCGCGGTTGATGTACATGAGGGGGGTGGAGTTGTTGAACGGGAAGGAGCGCAGCTCCTCCTCGACGGTGAAGTAGTTGAGGAGTGCGGGCTCGATCGCGCCGGTGTCGTACCCGTCCGCGTCGACGAACGACTGGGCCGGGACCGTCTGGCCGGAGTCGATCATGAACTGGGTGCCCAGGTCGTAGATCTGGCTGATCTCGGCGGTCTCGCCCTGCTGGATCGCGGCCCGGTGGCTCGCGAGGGCCTCGTCGTAGTCGCCCTGGAAGGAGCCGGTGACCTCGATCCGTCCCTCGTTCTGCGCGTTGAAGTCCTCGATCAGGCCGTTCAGCACCTGGCCGTTGGTGGCGTCCATGCTGTGCCAGAACTCGACCCGGACCGCCTCGTCCAGGCCCTCCAGGACCTCGGCTCCGGGGGCGGTGAGGTCGTTGGTCCCGCCGCCTCCGCCGCCGGAGCAGCCGCTGAGGACCATGCCCAGACTCGCGAGCAGGGCGACGGCGGTGACGCCGCGCCGCTGGGGGGAGAGTCTCATGTTTCTCGCTTCCTCTAGGTCGGACCGCGCCCGCTCGGGGAGCGGTCGTGTGTGACGCGCCCTACTTGACCGCGCCCGCCGTGAGCCCGCGGACGATGAAGCGCTGTCCGAGGACCACGAGGGCGAGGGTGGGGATGACGGAGAGCGCCGCGCCCGCCAGGAGCAGGCCGGGGTTGGCCGCCTCGCCCGTCTTGAGGCTGTTCAAGCCGATCTGGAGGGTCTGCATCTCGGTGCTGCGGGTGATGATCAGCGGCCAGAAGTACATGTTCCAGCTGGTGATGAACACGTAGACGCCGACCGCGCTGAGCGCGGGCCTGCTCAGCGGCAGGAGGACCGTCCACAGGAACCGGAGGTGTCCCATGCCGTCCATCCGCGCCGCGTCGTACAGCTCCCGGGGGAACTGCCTGAAGCTCTGGCGGAGCAGGAACGTGCCGAACGCGTACGCCAGGAAGGGCAGGACCAGCCCGGCGTAGGAGTCCGACAGGCCCCACTCGGACAGGGTGAGGTAGTTGGGGATGAACGTGGCCTCGCCCGGGATCATCAGCGTGGACAGGAACAGCGCGAACACCACGGCGCTGCCCCTGAACCGCAGGAACACGAACGCGTAGGCGGCCAGGGCGGAGGAGGCCAGCTGGCAGAACGTGATGATCCCGGCCGTCACCAGCGAGTTGGTGTACATGCGGGCGAGGGGGACCGCGTCGAGCGCGCCCAGGATGTTGCCCGTGTCGACGCCGGTGGGCAGCAGCCTCGGCGGGAAGGTCGAGAGCTCCCGCGGCTCCATGACCGCTCCGGCGAACACGTAGTACACGGGGAACAGGACCGGGACCAGGCACACGGCGAGCAGGGAGTAGAGCAGGACCCTGCCGAGCACGTGCCCGGGTCCGTGGCGGTGCCTCCTCCTGGCGGGCCGCTCCGGGGCGGGGGTCCCGCCGCCGGGGGACGCGGGGACGGGGGTGGTGGACGTGGCGGTCACGCGTAGTGCACCTTCCGCTCGATGACGCCGAACTGGACCGCGGTGCACACCAGGACCACCACCAGCAGGACGAGCGCCTGCGCGCTGGCACGGCCGAAGTCGCTCGTGCCGTAGGCGAAGGCCTCCTCGAAGACGGAGTAGACGAGGGTGCTCGTGGAGCCGACCGGACCGCCCCTGGTGAGGATGTGGATCTGTCCGAAGCTCTGGAGTGCGTTGATGGTGGAGATGACGATGAGGAAGAAGAGCTGCGGGCCGAGCATCGGGACGGTGACGTTCCAGGCGAGCCTGACACCGGTGGCTCCGTCGATGCGGGCGGCCTCGTTCACCTCGCGGGGGATGGAGCCGATTCCGGCGGCGAGGACCAGCACCCCGTAGCCCAGGTTCATCCAGACCGTGGTGATGCAGACCGACCACAGCGCCATCTCCTGCGAGGTGAGCCAGGGGACCTCGGCGAGCCCCAGCCGGTACAGGATGCCGTTGAGCACGCTGTTGCCGGGGCTGTAGAAGACCGAGAAGATCACCGACGCGCTGGCCACGGAGAACGCGAAGGGGAGGGCGAACGCCCCCCGGAGGAAGCGCTGGCCTCGGACGACACCCTCGAGGAGGAGGACCACGACCAGTGCGCCGACCACGCCGGGGACGACCACCCCGAGGGTGAACAGGAGCGTGGTGAGCAGGACCCCGGCGAACTCGGGGCTCGCCATCTCGGCGAAGTGGCTCAGCCCGACGAAGCGGTTGGGCCGCCCGATGATGTCGTTGCCGTGCAGGGACAGGTAGACCGTGCGGCCCAGCGGGTAGGCGAGGAACAGCGCGAAGACCGCCATGGAGGGGGCCAGGAAGGCCCACGCCATCGCGGACTCCCTCCCCCGTTCGCGTCCGCGTCGCCGTGGTGCGGGGGTTCCGGCGGGGGACTCCGCGACCGGAGACGCGGTCACGCCCCTCCCCCCGCCTCGGAGGATGCTTGGTGAGGACACGTCCCGAAGTCTTCAGGGGGCAGGTGACCTGCGCTTCTCCCGAAGGAGAACAGCGCGACAACGCGAGGACGCACAACAGTTCTTGCGGACATCTATCACCACTCGGACTTCGCGGGACACTTCTTCCAAAGTCCGCAGTATCGAGTGATCCAGGACACACTGGCTATACCCTTTCGGCCAGGCATCCCTTACCGGTAAGTAAGTTTCAGTCCGGGCCGGGAAGGGCAGACACTGCGGGTTCCTCCGAAGGTCGCCGCTGCTGGGGACACCCGGGGGCACGACGACGCCGGGGCGGAGGGCACATCTCCCGCCGCGCGCCCTCCGCCCCTCGTCGGCCCCGGCCTCACCCCGGGGTCACCCCGTCAGCCCTGCGGGTAGCCCTGCCGGAGCAGCCCGTAGGTGACGGCCTGCTCGAGCGCCACCCAGGACGCGTCGATGACGTTGGGGCCGACGCCGACCGTGGTCCACTCCCCCGACCCGTCGCTGAAGGTCACGAGGATGCGCGTGATGGCATTGGTCCCCGAGCTGCCCTCCAGGATGCGGACCTTGTAGTCCGTCAGCTCCAGCCCCGCCAGAGCGGTGTACACGCCCTCCATCGAGCTGCGCAGCGCACGGTCCAGGGCGTTGACGGGACCGTTGCCCTCGGCCGTGGCGATCACGCGCTCATCCTTGACCAGCAGCTTCACCGTGGCCTCGGTGAGGCTGTCGTAGTCGTTGGACAGGGGGCCGGCGCCCGCGCCGGGCCTGCGCTCGGTGATGACCCGCCACGACTCGGTGTCGAAGTAGCGGACCGGCTCCCCGAGCTCCTCGCGCAGCAGCAGCTCCAGGGAGGCGTCGGCCGCCTCGAAGCTGTAGCCGGAGAGTTCCAGGGCCTTGACCCGCTCCACCACCCGGCCGGACAGCGCCCGGTCGCCCGCCAGGTCCAGACCCAGTTCCTGGGCCTTGAGCTCGATGGAGGCGCGGCCGGCCATGTCGGAGACGAGCATCCGCATGGAGTTGCCGACCAGCGCCGGGTCGGTGTGCTGGTACAGGTCGGGGTCGACCTTGATCGCGGAGGCGTGCAGCCCGGCCTTGTGGGCGAACGCCGACACACCCACGTAGGGCTGGTGCGTGTCGGGGGTGAGGTTGACGATCTCGGCGATCGCGGTGGCGACGCGCGTCATCTCCGGCAGGCAGCCGTCGGGGAGGACGTCGAGGCCGCGCTTGAGGGCGAGGGCGCCGACCACCGAGAACAGGTTGGCGTTGCCGACCCGCTCGCCGTAGCCGTTGGCGGTGCACTGCACGTGGGTGGCCCCGGCGTCCACGGCGGCGAGGGTGTTGGCGACCGCGCAGCCGGTGTCGTCCTGGGCGTGGATGCCGAGGCGGACCCCGGTGGCCTCGCGGACCTCGGTGACGACGCGCGTGATGTCACCGGGGAGCATGCCGCCGTTGGTGTCGCAGAGGACGACGACGTCGGCCCCGGCCTCCGCGGCGGTGCGGACCACGTCGAGGGCGTGGTCGCGGTTGTGGTGGTAGCCGTCGAAGAAGTGCTCGCAGTCCACGAACACGCGCTGGCCGTGTTCGCGCAGGTGGGACACCGTGTCGGCGATCATGGCGAGGTTCTCGTCGAGGGTCGTGCGCAGGGCGCGTTCGACGTGCCGGTCGTCACTCTTGGCGACAAGGGTGACGACCGGGGCGCCGCTGTCGCGCAGGGCGGCCACCTGTGGGTCGTCGGCGGCCTTCACACCGGCCCGGCGGGTCGCGCCGAACGCGGTGAGTTGCGCGTGCTTCAGCGTGAGCTCTCGTGAAGCCCGCTGAAAGAACTCGGTGTCCTTGGGGTTCGCCCCCGGCCACCCTCCCTCGATGAACGCCACCCCGAAGTCGTCGAGCAGCTGCGTGATGGCCAGCTTGTCGGAGACCCGCAGATTGATCCCCTCACGCTGGGCTCCGTCGCGCAGCGTGGTGTCGAAGACGTGGAAACTGTCGTCCCTCATGGGCGGAACTCCCGAAGGTGGATGCTGTGGTGTGGCCGACCCGCCCCCGCCAACAAAAAAGACCCCCCGTGGACACGAGAGGTCAGCGCGCTGGCGAGGTCCGTTGGTCAGCCAGCGCGCCTCACGATAATGAGAACCTGAGACGGCATGAGGTCAGTGTGCCACAGCCCGACGGAGTACTCGGTGTTCAGGGGCCGATTGTCCCATTATTCGAGACGCGAGTTTCTCACATCGGACGTTTTCCCCATGAGCCCCGCGGGCGAAGGGGGCCGACGGCCGCGCCGGAGCGGGCCGGGCGGGCCTCTGCCGCGCGGGGCCGGCGACCGGTTCCGGACCACGTGGGCGGCGGTGCGGGCCGCCCGCCGGGGGCGGCCCGCACGCGGTCACACCGGAACTAGAACTTGGTGATCCAGCCGTGCTTGTCGGGGCGCAGCCCCGTCTGGAGGCCCACCAGCTCCTCGCGGAGGCGCATGGTGACCGGGCCGGGGGTACCGTCGCCGATCGCGAACTCCCCCTCGTCGCTCTTGACGAACCCGACGGGCGTGATCACGGCCGCGGTGCCGCAGGCGAACACCTCGGTCAGCTCGCCCGACTCGGCCGCCTCACGCCACTCGTCGGTGGAGATCGGCGCCTCCTCCGCGGGGATGCCGAGGTCGGGGGCCAGGGTCAGCAGGGACTCCCGGGTGATGCCGGGCAGCAGGGTGCCGGTCAGCGCGGGCGTGCGCAGGCGCGCGTTCCCGCCCGAGCCGAACACGAACCACAGGTTCATGCCGCCCATCTCCTCGACCCAGCGGTGCTCGCGGGCGTCGAGCCAGACGACCTGGTCGCAGCCCTTCTCGACCGCCTGGGACTGGGCCAGGAAGCTCGCCGCGTAGTTGCCCGCGAACTTGGCCGCGCCGGTCCCGCCCGGGGCCGCGCGCGTGTAGTCCTTGGACAGCCAGACCGTCACCGGCTTGACGCCGCCGGAGAAGTACGAGCCGACCGGGGACGCGATCAGCAGGAAGAGGTAGCTGCGGGAGGGGTGGTTCACGCCCAGGCCGACGTCGGTCGAGATCATGAACGGGCGCAGGTAGAGGCTGAAGTACTCCTTGTCCGGCACCCAGGCGCCGTCGTGCTCCAGCAGCAGCTCGATGGACGTGAGGAACAGCTCCTCGGGGAGCGCCGGCATGGCCATGCGCGCCGCGCTCCTGTTGAGCCGGGCGGCGTTCGCCTCGGGACGGAACGACGCGAGCGAGCCGTCCGGGTACCGGTAGGCCTTGAGTCCCTCGAAGATCTCCTGGGCGTAGTGCAGCGCCGACGTGGCCGGGTCCAGGCTCAGCGGGCCGTACGGCTCCAGCCTGGCGTCGTGCCACCCCGTGCCCTCGGTGTAGCGGATGGTCACCATGTGGTCGGTGAACACCTGCCCGAAACCGGGATTCTCCAGCAGTGCCTCCCGCTCCTGCGGGGTCTTCCGCCGGTCGGAGAGCTGGATGTCGAACGTCAACCCCGCTGTGGTGGTGTCGTTGTTCATGTCGTCGGTGGTCCTCTCGGGTGCATCAGGTCGGCAGCGCCGCCGACCTGGAATCTAGTCTGACGGAAGAGCGCACCCGGTGCCAGGGCCGGAGCAGGGCCCGGACGTGGCGGCAGGCGCGCTCGGTGGTTCCGGGCGCGCCTGCCGGTGTTCGCCCCAGGGGCCGTCCCACGTGTCCGTGTGACCCCCGGCGGTCGGCCGCGCCTCGGAGAAGGGCAGGGCCGACGGAGGTGTGTCAGCCCTGCTCGGCTACTCGTGCGGCGAGGTCCTCACCGATCTGGGCCGTGGATCGCGTCCCACTGTTCTGGGCGCGGGTCTTGAGGTCCGAGGCGACCGCGTTCTCGATGCGGCGGGCCGCCTCGGGGACCCCCAGGTGGTCGAGCATCGTCGCGGCCGACAGCACCGTGGCGGTCGGGTCGGCCTTGCCCTGGCCCGCGATGTCGGGCGCGGAGCCGTGGACGGGCTCGAACATGCTGGGGAAGGTGTTGTCCGGGTTGATGTTGCCGCTCGCGGCCAGCCCGATGCCGCCGGTGATGGCGGCGCCGATGTCGGTGATGATGTCGCCGAACAGGTTGTCGGTGACGACCACGTCGAAGCGCGCGGGCTGGTTGACGAAGAACATCGAGGCCGCGTCGACGTGGCAGTAGTCCACCGCGACCTGCGGGTACTCGGCGCCGACCTCCCGCACCACGCGCTGCCACAGCTCACCGGCGAAGGTCAGAACGTTGTCCTTGTGGACCAGCGTGAGCTTGCGGCGGGGGCGGGACGCGGCCTTCTCGAAGGCGTAGCGGACCACGCGCTCCACGCCGAAGCGGGTGTTGACGCTGTCCTGCGTGGCGATCTCGTGGGGCGTGCCCTTGCGCAGCACGCCGCCGGCGCCCGCGTAGGGACCCTCGGTGCCCTCGCGGACCACGAGCATGTCGATGTCCTCGGGGCCGACGCCCGCGAGCGGGCTGGCCACGCCCGGGTACAGCCGGACCGGGCGCAGGTTGACGTAGTGGTCGAAGTCGAAGCGCAGGCGCAGCAGCAGCCCGCGCTCGAGCACACCGCTGGGCACCGACGGGTCGCCGACCGCGCCGAGGTAGATGGCCTCGTGTCCGGCCAGCTCGGCCTCGACCGACTCGGGCAGCGTCTCCCCGGTGCGGTGCCAGAGCTTCGCGCCCAGCTCGTACTCGGTGGTCTCCACGGCGAGGTCCTGCTGGGCGGCCGCGACCTCCAGCACCTTGAGCCCCTCGGCCACGACCTCGGGGCCGATTCCGTCGCCGGGGATGACTGCCAGTTTCACGGTGCGAGCTGCCATACGGACTGCCTCTGATTCGGGTACGACCCCACCGGGCGCTTCTCAAATGGTGAGATCAAAATGAACACTGAATGAGACAACCCTACCGGCCCCCGGGACCCGGGTCGCCCCCTCTGGCGATTTCCGGCCCGCTCGCGGATCGGCCCCCGGACGCGGACCGGCCGCACGCCGTCGCGCACCCGGCGGTGGTCACCGGACACGGGGCGCCGACCCCGGACCGCGGGGCGGCGCCGGGGTCGGCCCGGGAGCGGACCCCTGCGGGAGGTGGCCCTCAGGCCCGACGGTTCAGGGCGTCCTGGAGGGCGCGGTTGATCTCGTCCTCGGAGTCGGGCGTGGTCGGGTACTCGATCAGGTCGTACATGCGATCCTCCGAATGCTGTGCGTGACCGCCCCTGGGAGCGGATCGGCCACGGGCCTTCGCGGTTGCGCGCCCTGCGGCGCCGCGCGCTCGGTGTCCGCGGCACGGCACGATGGCGCCGAACGGCGGTGGAGCGCGGAACGTGGGCGACGGTGCCCACCGAGAAAGGAGCTCGCCCCCGGCGGGATCGTCTGCCGGAATCACCTGCGCGGGCCCCGGTCGGGGCGAGCGCGGCACTGGGTGGCGGCGTCAGACGGTGGAGCCGACGCCACCAACTCCTAGGACTTCAGAATATCGGAGGTCCAACTATATGACCAGCAATTCTCACCATGTGAGACGATCTGGTGTCGTTGCAGCTCATACGGCCGAAATCGCCCCCCTCCGGGTCCGGCGCACGCGCGAGCCCCGGACGGGCCGACCGAGCAGCAGCCGCACCCCGCGCCCGCGGACGAGCACCCGGATACGGCGCTCCCAGCGGTCGGCGGCGGCACGGTTGCGGTCCGCCGCCCTCGCGGCCCGCCTCATCCGCCGGTGCCAGTCGGCAGGCGGCCCCTCCTCACCGGGCCGGTGCCCGGTCAGGACCTCGTCCCGGTCCACGTCGTGCTCGCCCCACAGTTCGGCCACCGTGACGTCGAGCTCCGGGCCGGTCGCCCCCAGGCGCCGGGCCCGGGCGAAGGCTGCCTCCCGTTCGAGGCGCATCGCCGCCGTTCCCCCGCCCGTACCGCGTACGAGGACGACACCCGCGTCGCGGGCGTCCGCCGCGGCCGTCAGCGTCCGCACGGCCCCGGAGCCCACGGGAAGTCCGGCGAGCAGGAACAGCCGGAAGGGGACGTCCGGGTCCGCCCGCGGCACCTCCTCCGCGAACACCACCCGCGACTCACACCGGAAAGCCTCCCGAACCAACCTCAACTCCACATCCGGATCATCCAGAACCGCATGCCGACCCCCCGCCGACACACGCCGCCACTCACCCACCAACGTCACCCGCACATCCGCCACATCACCCCCCAACACACGCTCCACCGTGTCCGAGACCACCTCGAACACCACACCCGACACCTCCACCACCACATCCACACAAGGCACCTGCCACTCACGGCCGGGTGAGACCCGGCGGGAGTGCCTGCGCGGCACGCGGTTCTCCAGGAACGGTGCGCCGAACCGGTCGGCCTCCTCCGGGCGGTCCTCCGGCCGCGGCCCGCCCGGGCGGCGCCCCGTCGCGGCGGGCTCCGGCACGAACACCGCGCCCCGCTGCGCCAGCCGGTATCCCAGGTGCGTGTCCTCGCCCAGGAGCAGTCCGGGATCCATGCCGCCGCACTCCGCCAACAGCTCCCGCCGCACCGACCAGGCGGTCCCCGCGAAGGCCTGCCAGGCCCGGTGCCCGGCGGTCCTCAGGCGGTCCGCGCCCGCGGTGTCCGCGGCCCACTCCCCCTCCGCCGCCTCCGGTCCGCAGGACGCGTCGGGTTCCCCGCACCCGACACCGTCGCCGCCCCCGGCGCGCACCACTCCGCCCAGGACGGCGAGGTGGTCGGCGAGGTGGTGCCAGCGCATCTGCGCCTCGACGTGGACCGGAGCGACCTCGATACCCGCGTCCAGCCGCAGCACCACAGCCCCGGACGAGGCGTCCGTCCCCGCCCGTACCGCGCGCGCCGGGCCCCACCCGCCCGGCGGAACCACCACGATCCGCGTGTGGGGCGGACGGACCTCCGGCAACCGGATCGGCGGTTCACTGCCGTCGTCCACCACCACGACCTCCATGAGGCCCACCGGATAACTCTGCGCCGCCAACGACGCCAACGTCAGATCCAACCTCTCCTGACCACCGAACGCCCGCACCACCACACTCACGTCCAGCACCGGAACCCACCCACCCAGCGCAGGCGGCTCCAACACCGAATAGTCGTTGTGACGGACCCGGGGAGGCCCCGTCCCGGTCCGTCCCGCCACCGCGCCCCCGTGGTCGCGCGCACCGCCCGCCGCCGCCATACCGCCGGTCCCCCTCATTCGATGATCCGGCGCAGGAGCCGGCCGCTGCGCGTCCCGGTCAGCCAGCGGTACCTGCGTTCCAGGCGCCCCGCCCTCGCCTCCTGCTCCGCGGCCTCCCGCTCGGCTCGCGCGAGTTCCGCCCGCCAGTCCTCCGGGGGGCGGGGCGGCCCGTCCTCCTCCGTGAGCAGTTGCGTCTCGCCGTCGATCCAGTGCACCTCGCTGACCTCGCCCACCAGGGCGTCCACGTCCTCGGCGCCGGCTCCCAGGCGCCGGGCCCGGGCGAACGCCGCGGTCCTCTCGAGGCGGGGTCCGCCGCGGTCGCTCCCGGGCACGGCCGCGCGGAGCAGTCCGGCGCGGGCCTCGTCCGCCCTCTGGACCATGCGGCGCACGGCGTGCCGGGCGAGGGGCAGCCCCGTGGGCAGGAACAGCCGGAAGGGGACGTCCGGGTCCGCCCGCGGCACCTCCTCCGCGAACACCACCCGCGACTCACACCGGAAAGCCTCCCGAACCAACCTCAACTCCACATCCGGATCATCCAGAACCGCATGCCGACCCCCCGCCGACACACGCCGCCACTCACCCACCAACGTCACCCGCACATCCGCCACATCACCCCCCAACACACGCTCCACCGTGTCCGAGACCACCTCGAACACCACACCCGACACCTCCACCACCACATCCACACAAGGCACCTGCCACTGGCGTACGCCCGTACCCCTGCGCACGCCGAACCGGGGGATGCGGTTACCGACGAAGGGAACCCTGTACCGGACACCCTCCGCCTTGCGGCGCTCCATCTCGGGGAGGCCCAGGTGCCAGCTGCGGCTGTCGGGCTCGGGGACGAACACGGCGCCCCGCTGCGCCAGCCGGTACCCCAGATGCGTGTCCTCTCCCAGGAGCAGTTCGGGGGCGGTCCCCCCGCACTCCACCAGCAGCTCCCGCCGCACGGACCCCGTGGCCCCGATGAAGTAGGTGAACGCCTCGTACCCGGCGGCGCGCAGGTTCTCCTTCCGGTCGTAGGCCCTGCGCAGCCATGCCATCTCCTCGCCCGGGCCGTCGACGAGGGCCTCCGGTTCGCCCCGCCCGACGGCGTCGGCGACCTCGACGGGGCTCAGCGTGCCGAACCGGTGGTCGACGCAGCGCAGGTGGCCGGTGACCACGAGGTAGTCGGCGAGGTGGTGCCAGCGCATCTGCGCCTCGACGTGGTCGCGGAAGGCGATGATGTCGGCGTCGAGGAACAGCACCACGTCCGCGTCCGAGGCGGCCACGCCGGAGTTCACCGCGTGGCCCCGGCCCCAGCCGCCCGGGGGGACCACCACGATCCGCGTGTGGGGCGGACGGACCTCCGGCAACCGGATCGGCGGATCACTGCCGTCGTCCACCACCACGACCTCCATGAGGCCCACCGGATAACTCTGCGCCGCCAACGACGCCAACGTCAGATCCAACCTCTCCTGACCACCGAACGCCCGCACCACCACACTCACGTCCAGCACCGGAACCCACCCACCCAGCGCAGGCGGCTCCAACACCGAATAGTCGTTGTGACGGATCAGCGGCCGCGGCCCCCCGCCGGCCGGCCTCCGACTGTCGAGGGCGCCGTCATGGACGAGCGTCATCGTGTGCTCCCCTCCTTCGTGCCCCGCTCCTCGGCGGGCCCCCTCCACACCACGCCTTCGGGCGCGTCGGCCGCGTCGGACTCCAGCAGCGCGCTGGGCCGCCACCCCCGGTGCCGCTCCGCCTCGCGCCTCAGGAAGTAGCCGGCGCCGACGTCCCAGGTGTGCCCCGAGGCCTTGCGGCGCAGGACGTAGTTGAGGCCGTGGCCCCGGTAGACGCGACCGCCCAGAAGTTCGATCCCGGTGAGGAGGCCCGTGTCCTCGGCCGTGCCCACCGGAGGGAAGCCGCCGACCGCCTCCAGGGTCCCGCGGTCCATGAGCAGGGTTCCCCCCGCGGCCCGCCCCCACAGGCACTCCGTCCGGGCCCTCCGCCGCACCGTCAGGTCGAGGGCTTCGAGGTAGACGAACTCGGCCGCGCTGCCCACGAGGTCGGCGCCGGAGTAGTGGCGGGCGAGCACCAGGTCCGCGAGGTGGTCCGGCCCGTACCAGTCGTCGTCGTCCATCTTCGCGACCCACGGCCCGCCCGTCCGCGCGATCGCCTCGTTCAGCACCGACCCCAGGACCGCGTCGGGATCGGGGCGGAACACCTCCAGGTCACGGCCCTGCGCCCCGAAGCCGGCGATCGCCTCCCCGACCCCCGGGGCGTCCTCTCCGAAACCGTGCAACCCCAGGACCAGCTCCACCCGCACCCCCCGCTGGCGGGCCACCTGGCGCAGCGCGAACCCGACCATCTCCGGCCGCCGGGTGCACAGCACCACTGAGACCGCGGGATCGGGCGGGACCGCGACGCCCGCCGCCTCTCCCAGGTCCCGCCAGCGCGCACGCACCCCGTGCGTGCGCAGCGCCGCCCTGCGCAGGCGGACGCTGTGCTCCTCCCGCACCAGTTCGTCCGACAGATCCCGGGCGTCGACGGCGGTGACCAGCCCGCGCAGCTCGGCCCCGAGGCAGTCGGCCCACAGCGGTGCCGGGCCGCCGACGAGCGGCACCCCGGCCGCGGCCAGTCCCGCCACCGCCCGCACCGCCGACAGCGGGCCGCTGTGCCGCCCCCACTCCACACTCACCGCCCGCAGATCCCGCAACCGGGCGGCGTCCACGTCCGTCAGGGTCCCGTCGTCGGGCACGCTCCACCGCACCGACTGGCCCGCGACCAGCACCCAGCGCCCGTCCCGGGAGACCAGCCGCCCGACCTTCGGCCCCGCACGGCGGACGAACCCCGCCGGATTCACCAGCCGCTCGTCGATCGGGGGCACGTCCTCCACCCGGAAGCGGTTCGGGACCGCGCCACCCGGCTGCCCCGCCACCTCCCACGAGGACTCCGCCACGCTCAGACGGCGGACGCCGCGCCCCCGTGCGCCTTCGAGGACACCGGAGTCCTCCGGCACCGCCGGTCCGACCCTCAGCACCACGTCCGCCCCGCGCGGATCCGCCACCCGCGGCCCGCCCGGGCACCACAGACCCGTGTCCTCGCCCAGCACCGACACCGCCGGAACCTCGGCGGCCCCCGGCCGACCGCCGACCGCTCCCCTGGCCAGCGCCCCCACCACCCGCTGCACCGGCACCGGATCCCCGAAACACGCCTCGCACGACCAGCCTCCGGAGCCGAGGCGCCGCACCCGCAGGTCCAGCAGGTCCGACCACTGCCCCAGCCCCGGAACCACCGGAACCGGGGGGCCCAGGTGGGGGGAGGCCTCCAACAGGACGACCGCCACGAACGACGCGGCGGGCAGGACTCCGAGAGGGACCAGCGCCCTCCTCAGGTCGGTCGGGGTCGCCGCGACGACGGCGACCACGCCCGTGTGCGGGTCCGTCGTTCCGTCCTCGGCCCCGCCCTCCCCGAGAACGACCCGGTCCAGGTCGACCGCCCTGTCCTCCGCGCCGAGGGCGAGGTCACCGACCGCGCCCGCCGCCGCGGCACCGGCGTGGCAGACCAGAGCGGGAAGGGAGCCCCGGAACCGCAGGGCGTCAGCGACCTCCGCCCCGGTCACGAGGCGGCTCGGGCCGGCACCGCGCTCTCGGGGGCAGCCACCTCGAAGACGAGGTCGGGGCGCTGGACCCGCAGCTTCTCGCGTACCGGGCCGTGGGCGCCGCGGTTCTCCCAGGGGATGACCAGCGCGCCCGGGGCGCACCGCTCGACGAGGTCCGGACGGACCGGATCGCTCCCCTCCGCTCCCGTCGCCCGGCTGACGTGCAGCAGGTCGATACCGTGCAGGCCCTCGAGGTCCGAGGGGCAGCGCACCTCGACGATCTCGGAGAGGCCGTGTGCCGCAACCATGGCACGGACCAGCCCCGCGCACCGCAGGTCGCTCTCCAACGCAACCATCCTCCCGGTCCGGAACCGGCGGAGCGCCAGTCCCAGCCAGAGTGTGGACGCGCCGCTGCCGACCTCCACCACCAGGTGCGGGCGCCGGTCCCTGACCGCCCTGACGACCAGGCCCATCGTGTCCGGGGAGACCCCGCCGCCTCCGAGGGGCGGCATGTACGCGTCGGGTCCCAGGAGTTCTCCCAGTTCCCGGATGGCCTCCGACTCGCCGGAGGTCCCCGCCGCCCAGGGGGCGGGATCCGTCCCGTCCCCACCGCTCTCCGACGGTGTGCCGTGCGCCGCGGTCGCGTCGACCAGCACGCGCACCGACTCCTCCATCCGTGCCATGCGACCGGTCAGGTCGTCGGCGCGGGCGAAGAGCTCCGCGCGGTTCTCCCCCGCGATCTCGGTGATCTCACGTGCGTGGCCGTCGAACCGGCGCCGGAGCGCCCGCACCTGGGCGGTGTTGCGGCGCACGACGACCGCGAGGAGCCCGACCGCGCCGAAGGCCCCCGCCAGAGCGGTGAGGTGGAGCGCGGTCCAGGCGTCGATCACCCCGTACCCGAGCATCGCGAGAAGTGTGCCGGTCCCGGCCGCCCCGGCCGCCCCCAGCGCTACCGCGAATCGTCGACGTGGAAACTGCAATTCAGGCCCCCCAGCATCGGATCCAAACCATGGAGGCGGGAGCCAGGACATCGAACCCGCCCACACCCGAAACCGTTCGAAAAAGACTCCACAAACGCGGAACCGGACGGGGACCAGCACTCCAGCCAGCGATAGTTTTACACAGATGCAGAAATCACCTTCGCATAACACGAGACCGAGAACCGTCTCCGTCATTCGCCGGGCGACCATTATTCACACCCGGGACATTTCCCCGGAAAGAACATGTACAGCCAGAGACCGGACCATCCTCGCCCTTCCTGCCTGAGCCCCGGGGGCGCCCCACCGGCTGTCCGCCCTCCAGGACCCGCACACGCAGAAGGGCCGTTCCCGCCGACCCTCGTCGGTGGAAACGGCCCCTCCCGGGCTGCCCGTGGGGAGGACCCCAGGGCGTGTTCCGTGGATGCTTTCGGTTGACCCGGCGCTTGCGCCGATCGACGCGAGCCCGGAACGATCCGCGGAACGCGGCCTAGTCCTCCAGGTCGATCTGACGGCTGATGTCGGCGTCGATCTCGTCGGAGATCGACGACAGGATCTCCTCCGGCACGGCGGAGTCGACGGTGAGGGCGATCAGCGCCTTGCCGCCCTCCTCGTCACGGATGACCTGCATCCCCGCGATGTTGACGCCCGCGTCGCCCAGCAGGGCGCCGACCTTGCCGACGATGCCGGGACGGTCCTCGTAGGAGAGGAACACCATGTGCTCGGCCAGGCCGATCTCCATGGTGTAGTTGTTGATCTCGACCAGCTTCTCGATCTGGCGAGGCCCGGTCAGGGTTCCGGACACCGACACCCGGGTGCCGTCGGCCAGAACGCCGCGCACCGAGATCAGGTTCCGCCAGTCGCTGCTGTCGTCGCTGGTGACGAGGTTGACCTCGACACCGCGCTCCTTCGCGAGCAGGGGGGCGTTGACGAACGTCACCGTGTCCTCGACGACGTCGGCGAACACGCCCTTGAGGGCGGCCAGCTCCAGGACCTTCACGTCGTGGGCGGCGATCTCCCCGCGCACCTCCACGTCGATGCGGCTGGCGATGGTGCCCGCGAGGGAGGTGAACACCCGTCCGAGCTTCTCGGTGAGGGGCAGCCCCGGCTTGATCTCCTCGGCGACCCCGGTGCCCTGCACGTTCACCGCGTCCGGCACGAACTCGCCCGACAGCGCCAGCTTGACGGAACGGGCGACCTGCGTGCCCGCCTTCTCCTGCGCCTCCTCCGTGCTCGCTCCCAGGTGGGGGGCGACCACGACGTTCTCGAACTCGAAGAGCGGGCTGTCCGTGCACGGCTCCTTGGCGAACACGTCGATGCCCGCGCCCGCGACCCGGCCGTCCTTGAGCGCGCGGTACAGGGCGTCCTCGTCCAGGATGCCGCCGCGTGCGGCGTTGATGACGCGCACGGTCGGCTTGACCTTGCTCAGCGCCTCGTCACCGATCAGGCCCAGGGTGTCCTTGTTCTTGGGCAGGTGGATGGTGATGAAGTCGGAGCGCTCCAGCAGCTCGTCGAGCGTGGTCATCTCCACGCCGATCTGCGCCGCGCGGGCGGGCTGCACGAACGGGTCGTAGGCGATGACCTTCGTGCCGAAGGCCGACAGGCGCTGCGCCACGAGGGCGCCGATCCGGCCGAGGCCGACGACGCCGACGGTCTTCTCGTACAGCTCCACACCGGTGTACTTGGACCGTTTCCACTCGCCGTTGATGAGGGCGTTGTGGGCCGGAGCCGTGTTGCGGGCGCTGGCCAGCAGCAGGTTGATGGCCTGCTCGGCGGCGCTGATGATGTTGGAGGTCGGGGCGTTGACCACCAGGACGCCCGCCTTGGTGGCGGCTTCGACGTCCACGTTGTCCAGACCGACGCCGGCGCGGGCGACCACCTGGAGTCGGGAGGCCGCGGCCAGGGCCTCGGCGTCCACCTTGGTCGCGCTGCGCACGATCAGGGCGTCGACGTCGGCGAGGGCGGGCAGGAGCTGGGACCGGTCGGCGCCGTTGACGTGGCGCACCTCGAAGTCCTCTTCGAGCAGCGCGATTCCGGCGGGCGAGAGTTCTTCCGCGACGAGTACGGCGGGTTTGGGCACAACGGTTCCTTTTCGGGTGGTGCGACCCGATCGCGCAGGTGGTTGGCACTGCCCGGATCGGGGGAGACGGCCGATCAAAAGTCTACTGCCCGGGTAGGGAAGCCCGACGGGGGCAGGTGGTGTAGTCCACCTGCCCCCGGTTCACGGGGTCTTCGCCCGACCCTCTAGGCCTTGAGCCAGCTCATCAGCGGGCGCAGTTCGGCGCCCACCTTCTCGATCTTCTCGTTCTGCTCGGCCTCGCGGCGCTTCTTGAAGGTCGGCTGACCGGCGTCGAACTCGTCCATGAGCTCCTTGGCGTAGGAGCCGTCCTGGATCTCGCCGAGGATCTTGCGCATCTCCTCGCGGGTCTGCTCGGTGATGACGCGCGGGCCGCGGGTGTAGCCGCCGTACTCCGCGTTGTCGGACACCGACCAGTTCATCTTGGAGATGCCGCCCTCGTACATGAGGTCGACGATCAGCTTGAGCTCGTGCAGGCACTCGAAGTAGGCGATCTCCGGCTGGTAGCCCGCCTCGACCAGGGTGGCGAAACCGGCCTTGACCAGCTCCTCGGTGCCGCCGCACAGCACAGCCTGCTCACCGAACAGGTCGGTCTCGGTCTCCTCGGTGAACGTCGTCCTGATGACGCCGGCCTTGGTGCCGCCGATGCCCTTGGCCCACGCCAGGGCCAGGTCCCAGGCCTGTCCGCTGGCGTCCTTCTCGACCGCGACCAGGCAGGGCACGCCGCGCCCGGCCTCGAACTGGCGGCGGACCAGGTGGCCGGGGCCCTTGGGGGCGACCATGGCCACGTCCACGCCCGCGGGCGGCTTGATGAGGCCGTAGCGGATGCTGAAGCCGTGGCCGAAGAACAGGGCGTTGCCCTCCTCCAGGTTCGGCGCGATCTCCTCGGCGTACAGGTCCCGGTGGATGTGGTCGGGGACCAGGATCATGATGACGTCGGCCTCGCGGGTGGCCTCCGCGGGGGTGACGACGCGCAGGCCCTCCTCCTCGGCCTTGGCGCGGCTCTTCGACCCCTCGGCGAGGCCGACCCGCACGTCCACGCCGGAGTCGCGCAGCGACAGCGCGTGCGCGTGCCCCTGGCTGCCGTAACCGATCACGGCGACCTTCTTGCTCTGGATGAGCGCGAGGTCCGCGGCGTCGTCGTAGTACATCTGTGCTGCCACTTGGGAATGCTCCTTGTTCTTACGTACGTGTGGGGTCGCGGCGGGGGCTCGTCCGTGCCGACTCGCCGTCCGCCGCCGCCCCGGGACGAAGCCCTGCGGCTCCGGCGCCTTCGTTGACTCCTGGCGGCCTCAGGCGCTGCGGTCGACCGTGCGGAGGGAGCGGTCGGTGATCGACCGCGGCCCGCGGCCCAGGGCGACCAGCCCTGACTTGACGAGTTCCCTGATGCCGAACGGCTCCAGGTTCCTCACCAGGGCATCGAGTTTCTCGGGGTCGCCGACGGCCTCGATGACGACGACGTCCGGGCTGACGTCCACGATGTGCGCGCGGAACAGCTCGGCCGTCTGAAGCACATGGGTGCGGCTCGACGCGTCGGCCTTGACCTTCACGAGCAGCAGCTCGCGCCGGACCGACGCGGTGGTGTCCATCTCCACGATCTTGACGACGTTGACCAGCTTGTTGAGCTGTTTGGTCACCTGCTCCAAGGGGTGGAGGTCGCAGTTGACCACGATTGTCATCCGGGACAGTCCTGGGTACTCGGTGGTGCTGACACTGAGTGAGTCGATGTTGAAGCCGCGGCGGGAGAAGAGGGAGGAGGCACGGGCGAGGATACCCGGGGTGTCCTCCACCAGAACGGAAAGCGTGTGACTGCTCATGGTGGTTCGGCCTTCTCCTCTTAGTCCTCGTGTTCCCAGTTCGGCGCCATGTCGCGCGCGTACTGGATGTTGTCGTTGCTGACGCCGGGGCCGACCATCGGCCAGACCATGGCGTCGTGGTTGACCGTGAAGTCCACGACGACGGGGGCGTCGTTGATCGACATGGCCTTCTCGATGGTGGCGTCGATGTCCTCGGCGCGCTCGCAGCGGAGGCCGACACAACCGTACGCCTCGGCGAGGCGGACGAAGTCGGGGATCCGGACCTTCTCGTCCTTGGGCGAGGTCTGGAGGTCGGTGTTGGAGTAGCGGCCCTCGTAGTACAGGGTCTGCCACTGGCGGACCATGCCCAGGTTGCCGTTGTTGACGACCGCGACCTTGACGGGGATGCCCTCGATGGCGCAGGTGGCCAGCTCCTGGTTGGTCATCTGGAAGCAGCCGTCGCCGTCGACGGACCAGACGACCCGGTCGGGGTCGCCGACCTTGGCGCCGAGCGCCGCGGGGACGGAGAAGCCCATGGTGCCGAGTCCGCCGGAGTTGACGAAGGATCCGGGGCGCTCGTAGTCGATGAACTGGGCGGCCCACATCTGGTGCTGGCCGACGCCGGCGACGTAGGTGGCCTCCGGTCCGGCGATCTTGCCCAGGCGCTGGATGACGGCCTGCGGTGACAGGCTGCCGTCGTCGGAGGCCTCGAAGCCCTTGGGGTAGGTGGTGCGCATGCGGTTGAGCTGCTGCCACCAGGCCTCGTAGTCGCCCTGCCGGCCCTTCTCCTGGTCGGCGCGGACGGCCACGACCATGTCGGCGAGGACCTCGCGGCAGTCGCCGACGATGGGCACGTCCGCGTGGCGGTTCTTGGAGATCTCGGCCGGGTCGATGTCGGCGTGGACGATCTTGGCGTCGGGGGCGAAGCTGTCGAGCCGCCCGGTGACGCGGTCGTCGAAGCGCGCGCCCAGGGCGACGATGAGGTCGGCCTTCTGGAGGGCGCCGACGGCGCTGACGTCGCCGTGCATGCCGGGCATGCCCACGAACTGCGGGTGGCTGTCGGGGAAGACCCCCCGGGCCATCAGCGTGGTGACGACGGGGACACCGGTGATCTCGGCGAGGACGCGCAGCTCGGCGGCGGCCCCGGCGCGCAGGACGCCGCCGCCGACGTACAGGACGGGGCGCCTGGCCTCCGCGATCATGCGGGCTGCCTCGCGGACCTGCTTGCCGTGGGGCTTGGTGACCGGGCGGTAGCCGGGCAGGTCGAGGCGTTCGGGCCAGACGAAGTCCGAGGAGGCCTGGAGGGCGTCCTTGGAGATGTCGACCAGGACCGGCCCGGGGCGGCCGCTGGAGGCGATGTGGAAGGCCTCGGCGATGGTGCGGGGGATGTCCCGAACGTTCTTGACCAGGAAGTTGTGCTTGGTGATCGGCATCGTGATGCCGCAGATGTCGGCTTCCTGGAACGCGTCGGTGCCGATCATGGGGGCGGCGACCTGCCCGGTGATGGCGACCATCGGAACCGAGTCCATGTGGGCGTCGGCGAGGGGCGTCACCAGGTTGGTGGCGCCCGGTCCGCTGGTGGCCATGCACACCCCGGGACGGCCGGTCGCGTAGGCGTAGCCCTCGGCGGCGTGTCCGGCGCCCTGCTCGTGGCGCATGAGGATGTGGCGCACCTTGGCCGAGTCGTAGAGCGGGTCGTAGGCCGGGAGGATGGCGCCGCCGGGAATTCCGAAGACAGTGTCAACGCCGACCTGCTCCAGCGACCTGATCAGCGATTGGGCGCCGGTCATCTGCTCGGTCATCTCAAGATCCTTCAGCGAGGTACCAGAACGGTGCTGGGGCTCTGGCGTGGTGGGTCTGACCCTGGTCTGGCAATAAAAAAACCCCCACCGCCCTGTGGCGGTTGAGGGGTGGCGCGCAGCAGAAGAAACTCAGTGGGCTGCGCGCCGACCAAGTACGAGAATCAGGGAGGTGTTCTGCACGTTGACCACATTGGCCGACGGAGGGGGTGCCCGTCAACAAGAACGTCATAATGTCTCATTATGTGAGATCGATATGTCAACATGCGACCGCCCCCAGCGCTGAGATGCCCGTCTGAACTGGACGAACCGCCGCAAGACCCCCGCCGCGTGTAACACAGAACACGTGGGGGGTCGTCGTGCGCGAGACCGGCCCGTCCGCCGGCGTCCCGAGGGTCCGGGCCCGCGGCAGGACGCCCGGGGAGGCGGACGCCCGGGGAGGCGGACGCCCGGGGAGGCGGACGCCCGGGGAGGCGGACGCCCGGGGAGGCGGACGCCCGGGGAGGCGGACGCCCGGGGAGGCGGACGCCCGGGGAGGCGGACGCCCGGGGAGGCGGACGCCCGCGCGCCGCGCGGGCGTCCGCGGGGTCAGAGGTTGACCCCGGCCTCGCCCCCGACGAGCGACTCGACGCCGCTCGCGGGCATCGGCCGGGCCACCAGGAAGCCCTGGCCGTGGTCGCAGCCCATGGCGCGCAGCTGCTCCAGCTGCTCGGGGCGCTCGATCCCCTCCGCCACCACCTGCACCCCCAGGTCGCGGCCCAGCTGGATGATCGTGTGGGTGAGCAGCGTGACCGTGTCGTCGCGCCCCAGGTCGGCGATGAACGCCGGGTCGATCTTGATCGCGTCCACGCTCAGCAGCCGCAGGTGGGCCAGCGACGCGTAGCCCATGCCGTAGTCGTCGATGGCCAGCCGCACGCCCAGCTCCCGGAGCTCCGCCAGACGCTGCACGGCCTCGCCGCCGTCGTCCAGCAGGACCTCCTCGTCGACCTCCATCGTGAGCACCTCGGCGGACAGACCCGTCTCGGCGAGGACGCCCGCCACCGTCTCCACGAAGCGGGGGGACAGCACCTGCTTCACGGACAGGTTGACCGACAGGCCGATGTCCCAGTCCGAGAGCCGCCACACGGCGACCTTCTCGCACGCCTCCCGGAGGATCCACTCCCCCAGCGGCACGATCAGCCCCGACTCCTCCGCGGCGCCGAGGAACGCGTCCGGCCCGACCGACTCCCCGTCCCGGTCCCAGCGCACCAGCGCCTCCACGGAGGTCACCTGGGAGCTGCCCAGGTCCACGACCGGCTGGTACTCCAGGAAGAAGTCGCCGTTGGCCAGCGCCTCGCGCAGCCGGATCTGCAGCTCCAGGCGGGACACCACCATGTCGTGCATGTGGGCGGCGTAGACCTCCACGTGTCCGGCGCCGCGCTCCTTGGCCCGCGTCATGGCCACGTCGGCGTTGCGGAGCAGCTCACCGCTGTCGGTGGTGGGCTCGGCGAAGGCCACCCCGGTGCTGGCGGTCAGCATGATCTCCCGGTCGGCGACCTGGAAGGGCTCGGAGGCGATCACCCTTCCCAGCCGCTCGGCCAGGTCGACCACCCGCTGGGCCAGGGGCACGCCCTCCACCAGGACCGCGAACTCGTCGCCGCCCCAGCGGGCCAGGGTCGCGTTCGAGTCCACCTCGGCGCGCAGCCTGCGGGCGGCCTGCCCCAGCAGGTGGTCGCCGCGCACGTGTCCGGCGGAGTCGTTGACCGACGTGAACCCGTCCAGGTCCAGGAAGATCACCGCGATGTCCTCGTTGGGCTCGTCACTGATGGCCCGGTGCGCCAGCACGTCGCTGGCCCGCTCCTCCAGGTACGCCCTGTTGGGCAGCCCGGTCACCCCGTCGTGGAACGTCAGGTGCTCGACCTCGTCCTGGAGGGCCACCTGCGCGCTGATGTCGCGGGTGGTCACCAGCAGGCGGTCGGGCTCGCCCGGCTGCTCGTACAGGGACGCGGTCGACTCGGTGTGCCGCCACGTCCCGTCGGCGGCCCGCACCCGCAGCCGCAGGTGCACGCCCTGGGAGCCTCGCTCGGAGAACAGGTCCGTGACGGACTTGGTGCGTGCCAGGTCCTCGGGGTGGATGAGGGCGGTGACGGGTGCGGCGAGCACGTCGTCCAGCCGGTACCCGAACGCCTCGGCCGTCCCCGGGCTGACGTAGAACACGCCACCGTCCCGGTCCAGGATGAGGATGACGTCACCGCTGTTGCGGGCCAGTTCATGGAAGTGGCCCTCGCGGTTGCGGACCATGCGGGCGAGGGTCGCGTTCTCCTCCAGCATGCCCAGGACCCGCACCAGGAGCACAATGACGGCGGTTCCGGCGGCCAGCGGAAGCACCGGCGCCACCCCGGACAGCCGGACACCGGCCACTGTCAGCACCACCGCGGCGACGGCCACCGCTCCCACCGCCGCGAGCTCGGGCGCGAACCGGTACAGGCCCCGCCCGGTGATCCGGCGCGGCTCGGAACCCGGCCGGTGCTCGACCAGCCAGGGCAGGGCCCCCAGCAGGGCGAAGCCCAGGAACTTGATCGGGTGCTCGACCCCTCCGGCGATGGGCATGCCGGTCAGGCGGGTGAGCGCACCGATCATGTCCGACCCCGCGATGACGATGAGCGCCCCGATCGCCAGCAGCACCGCGCGCCGCGTGCTGTGCGGCGACATGAACACCAGCGGGACGAGCAGGCACAGCACGACGATGTCGGCGACCGGGTAGACCAGGGCGAACCCCAGGAACCCGGCCCCCTCGCCCAGCTCCTCGTAAAGCGGGGAGAACAGCAGCAGCCACACCACGGAGAACACCGCGGCGGCGCATACATAGCTGTCGGTGATGTGGCGCATCGCGGTCCTCAGGCCGCCCGGCCAGGGGGCGAACCGCGTGAACCCCACCACGAAGAGTGGCAGCGCGGCGAGCGCGAAAAGGTCACCCAGGGTGAGCGAGAGCACCGAGCTGGAGCTGAGGAGACGGGTCAGACCGTGAGTGACGCCACCCGCGCACCAGGCGAGTGCGGCGAACCCCAGGTGCCGCAGCGCGGCGGGGCCGTCCGCCCCGTCGACGTGCGCCTCCCGGTCGGCACCGGTCGTGGCCCAGCGACGCGAGGCAAGGAGCAGGGAGAGCCCGGCGGCGCCCGCCGCCAGCGCCGTCGGCCACTCGCCGAACGTCGCGGTGACGGTGGTCGGGCCCATCGGCACGAACGCGCCCGCCACGTAGACCAGGAACAGCACGCCCAACCCGACGATCCACAGGCGGCGTGCCCGGGTTCCCATCACCGACCTCCCCGCGGGCCCGTCGCGTCCCTCGCGGCGCGCCGCCGTCGCGCTCTCTCCTCGGACATGGAGCACCCACCTCGCGTCGTTCGAGTCCCCGGCACGGCACAGCACCGGGCACCGCAGTCTGCCGCCCAGGTTCTCGCGGGACTGGGACGAGCCTGGTGGCGGGACGGTTCGCGCGACCGCACACACCCCCGTGCGTCGCAACCCTACGCAACCAAGGTCACACAGCGATTGAGGACCGGATGAGAGATGACGACAGAATGGTGACCCAGGGTCACCCTCGCGCGTCGGCCGCGCGCCGTGCGCACGGCGCGCCGTGGACCCCCTCCGAGTCCACGGCGCCCTGATGACACCAGGACCCGCCGGGTCAGGGGCGGGTCGGTTCCCCGGGGTCCGGTCGGGCGGCGCCCGACCGGACCGGGGGCGGTCAGCCCGCGGCGAGCCTCTCCAGGATGAGCTCCCGGGCCCGGCCGGCGTCGGCCTGGCCGCGGGTCGCCTTCATGACGGCTCCCACGAGGGCGCCGGCCGCGGCGACCTTGCCGCCGCGCACCTTGTCGGCCGCGTCGGGGTTCTTGGCGATCGCCTCGTCCACGGCCGCACCCAGTGCGCCGTCGTCGCTGACGACCTGGAGCCCGCGGTCCCGGACCACCTCGTCGGGGCCGCCCTCACCGGCCAGCACGCCCTCCACGACCTGGCGGGCCAGCTTGTTGGTCAGCGTGCCCTCGGCCACCAGGGCGATGATCCGCGCGACCTGGGCGGGGGTGACGGGCAGGGCGCCCAGCTCGACCTCCTGCTCGGTGGCGCGGCGGGACAGCTCGTTGAGCCACAGCTTGCGGGCCTCCGCGGACGGGGCGCCGGCGACCACGGTCGCCTCCACCAGCTCGATCGCCCCGGCGTTGACCAGGTCGCGCAGCTCGGTGTCGTTGAGGTCCCATTCGGCCTTGACCCGGGCGCGCTGGGCGGCGGGCAGCTCCGGGAGGGTGGTGCGGAGCTCCTCGATCCACGCCTCGGACGGGGCCACCGGGACCAGGTCGGGGTCCGGGAAGTACCGGTAGTCCTGCGCCTCCTCCTTGGAGCGGCCGGAGATACTGCGCCCGGTGTTCTCCTGGAAGTGGCGGGTCTCCTGCACGACCCTGTGCCCGGCGTCGAGGACGCCTGCCTGGCGCTCGATCTCGGAGCGCACGGCGCGCTCGACGGAGCGCAGCGAGTTGACGTTCTTGGTCTCGCTCCGGGTCCCCCACTCGCTGGTGCCGACCGGCTGGATGGACACGTTCACGTCGCAGCGCATGGAGCCCTCCTCCATGCGCACGTCGGAGATGCCCAGGGAGCGGACCAGGTCGCGCAGCTCGGCGGCGTAGGCGCGCGCCACGAGGGGCGCGAGGTCGCCGGTGCCGGTGATGGGCCGGGTGACGATCTCCAGCAGCGGGATGCCCGCGCGGTTGTAGTCGACGATCGAGTACGCGGCGCCGTGGATGCGTCCGGTCGCACCGCCCACGTGGGAGGTCTTGCCGGTGTCCTCCTCCATGTGGACGCGCTCGATCTCCACGCGGAACTCGCGCGGACCGTCGGGTGTGTCGACGGTGACGTCGAGGTGGCCGTCCACACAGATCGGCTCGTCGTACTGCGAGATCTGGTAGTTCTTCGGCATGTCCGGATAGAAGTAGTTCTTCCGGGCGAACCGGCCCCAGGGCGCGATAGAGCAGTCCAGCGCCAGCCCCAGGCGGATCGCGCCCTCGACGGCCTTCTCGTTCACGACCGGGAGGGAACCCGGGAACGCGAGGCAGACAGGGCACACCTGCGTGTTCGGCTCGGCGCCGAACCCGGTGGGGCAGGAGCAGAACATCTTGGAGGCGGTGCCCAACTCGATGTGGGTCTCCAGACCGAGTACGGGCTCGTACCTGGTGAGCGCCTGCTCGTAGGCCACCGGGGTGGGTTCGCCACCGCTCTTGGCAGGGCTAGGAGTTACCGCGTGGGCCATCGCCGCAAACCCGTTTCCGTAGAGGACATACCTTCCAGGTCAGCCTACCGAGCGCCCGGGGGTGGAGCGCCCGGTCCGGGGCACCGGCGCCTGCCGGGCCACCCGCCGGCGGCGCGGACCGCGCCCGCGCATGTCACGGCGAGTACACGATTGGGCTGCTGTACAGGCGTCGACCGATCACCCAGGGTGCCGGGCGGTTAGTCTGGATCTCCCAGGAAGACGACTCCGCCGGTCGGCCACGGCCCTCCGTCCTTCGCACGGGAGCGCAAGAGCATGTCCCGCATCCTGCGTCGGTGCGCCGCGCTGCTGTCCTCGGCCGCCCTGACCGGCGCCCTGGTCGGCGCACCGGCAGCTGACGCCGACGACTTCTCACGTGTGGACCGCGACCCCGTCGAGGGAGCGGCACTCGTCCTCGCCGACGGCCACCGGGCCGACACGGCGCTCTTCAGCCTGCGCGTGGCCGACGAGACGTCGGTCAGGGCCTACGCCGCGCAGGTCGACGAGGAGGTCCGGCCCCGCACCGCCTACGTGGAGTCGGCGTGGTCGGACAACCCGGGGTGGACCGGGACCGACCAGGCGCCGGACCCGGCCGACCGCGCCAACTGGATCGTCTCCCACTCCTACCCGACGGTCGACCTCCCGCTCCTGACACAGCTGACCGGGCTGGTCCAACTGGACGAACGGCAGGCCATCGCGGGCACCCAGGCCGCCCTGTGGCACGTGTTGGACGGGGCGGAGCCGGACCGTCTCGCGAACGACCTCGTGGTCGTCGCCCTCTACGAGTTCCTGGTGGCCGGCAGCGAGGCGGCGTCCGACAACGCGACGACCCGCTCGGTGGAGGTCGCCCCCTCCCACATGGAGGCGGTCGCGCCCGACGCACCCCTGGGCCCGCTCGCGGTGAACAGCGCCGGGGCGGACCCGGTCCAGGTGTCGGTCCGCGGGGCCCCGGCGTCATGGCTGGTGAACGCGGACGGCGAACAGGTGACCCAGGCGTCCGACGGCGACGAGCTCTTCCTCGACGTGGACCCGTCTGTCCCGGCCGGGGTGGTGACCCTGCACGTGCTCGGCCAGGACGTGCCGCTGCCGGAGGGGCGCCTGTTCAGCGGCCGGGACGGTGTGCGCACCCAGCCCCTCGTGACCGCCGAGGAGGTGTCCGCGACGAGTTCGACCACCGCGACGTTCACCTGGCATCCGGAGCAGACCGCGGAGCCGAGCTCCGAGGAGCCCCCGGAGCCCACCCCGACGGAGGCGCCCCCGGCCCTCGGGGAGGCGCCTGACGACGCACCCACCGAGGTAGCGACACCTCCGGAAGCGGATGACCGAATCCCCGGGGACGGCCTGGCGCGTACCGGCACCTGGCTGTCCGGTCTCCTCATCATCGCGGGCGCCCTGGTGGTATCCGGCCTGCTCATCCTGGTTCTGGGTCGTAAACGACGCGGTTGACCCCGAATGTCACGGCCGTTCCCGGGCTCCCGGTCCCCCACTTCAGGTCGTAATGCGGATTTGCCCAGCTCGGGTTTTTTCCGGCCCGTATAACGTCACATTTTCAGCGAACCGGGTTGGAAGTGGCGAAGGGGGTCGCTAGTATCGGCCGGGCGGTTGGCATTCCACGGCGAGCGCGGCCCGCTCCCGCGTCACAGCGAGCCCCCACCGGACGATCGCGCCCACCCCACACGGCGCCGCGTCCCCGACCCCGACGTGGTGACCCCGGAAACGGGCGAGCGAGCACGGCGAATCCAGAACTCCCCTGAACGCGTCGTGCGCCGTTGCCCACCGCAACCGTCCCACCGGCCCGTTCGGCCTCTTGGACGGGCCATCCATCCGGTTACCCCTAGAACACACCGGGACACAACTTGACTAACTCCTCATTCCCCCGCACCGTCGGGCGCGCGGGCCTGGCGGCCACCGCCGCGGCGTTCCTGGCCCTCGGCCTCGCGGCCCCCGCCTCCGCCGAGCCCGTGGAGACCTACGAAGGTTCCGTCCGCGGCCAGTACGTCGACAACGCCGAGAACGGCACCCGGGTCAACATGGACGGCGGCGGTGCGCGCACCAGCCTGTTCAACCTGAGGTTGGAGGACGGCACCGTCCTCACGACGTACTGCATCGACTACCACACCAACATCGTCAGGGATGCCTGGTACCGCGAGGACAAGTGGGAGAACTACCCTGGTCAGGGTGACTTCGCCGAGCCCGGCAAGGTCCACTGGATCCTCCAGCACGGCTACCCCGCGCTGAGCGCGGCGGAGCTGGGCTCGGCGGCCGAGTTCGAGGGCCTCAGCGACGCCGACGCCCTGGGCGGCACCCAGGCCGCCATCTGGCACTTCAGCAACGGCATGGCCCTCGAGGGCGAGAACAGCGACGGCGTCACCGCCGTCTACGAGTACCTGATCGGCGAGGCCGACGACCTGCCGCAGACCGTCGAGCCCGACGCGGCCCTGAGCATCACGCCGGGGACCGCCACCGGCACCGCGGGCGGGACCGTCGGCGAGTTCACCGTCGAGACGAACGCCGCCTCCATCCAGGTCAACCTGGAGGCGCCCGAGGGCGTCACCCTGGTCGACATCGAGACCGGCGAGTCCGTGGACACGGTCGAGAGCGGCGACACGGTCGGCTTCTCCGTCCCCGCCGGCACCGCCCCGGGCGAGGCGTCCTTCTCCCTGGAGGCCACCGCGACCGTCGCGACCGGCCGCCTGTTCAAGGGCGAGTCGGACGAGCCCACCCAGACCCTGATCACCGCCCAGGGCGGCCAGACCACGGTCACCGCCTCCGCGTCGGCCACCTGGGAGGAGGGTGGCGAGACCACGCCGCCCACCGACGAGCCCAGCGAGCCGACCGAGGAGCCCAGCGAGCCGGAGTCCCCGGCCCCGAGCCCCAGCGACGAGCCGAGCGAGACCCCGTCGGCCCCCGCTGACGACAGCAACGAGCCGACCCTCCCGGTCACCGGTGGCGCGCTCGCCGGCCTGGTCGCCGCGGGCATCGCCGCGCTCGGCGCCGGCGGTGGAGCGATCTACCTGAGCCGCAAGCGCAAGGCCGCCAGCACCGAGGGCCTGGAGGGCTAAACCCCTTCTGCCGCCGTCGATCGGTGGCGCCTGAGGGCCCGTTCCCGTGGGAGACCACGGGGACGGGCCCTTCGCCGTTCCCGGGACGGGGACGCCCCGCCGTGGACGCTTCAGGAAAACCCGAGGTCGTCGCCGGACGGGGACAACCGAATGCGGGTGCCCCACGTCTTTCTCTACGCACCCCTCCGCTCTCCTCCTGCGCGGCGCGACGATCGGACCGCACCAGGTGGAGGCGACGGTGCGCATCACCCACAACCCACTCAGCTCTGCCGTGTCCCGGGCGTCGACCCGTGACCGGCCGCCCAGGAGACGCGCGCGCCCCACCGGGCTCCGCTCCGCACCTCCTCCGCGGCCTCCCCGCTCCCTGGCGCCGTTCCCGGCACCACCCCCGTGAGTCGACGCCGCCGGCCCGCCTCCGGACCCGGACCCGTCCGCCGACACCGCAGAACTCCACAGGAAGAGACGTGACACACGTGTCCCTCCCCCGCACTGCCGGGCGCGCGACCCTCGCCGCCTCCGCCGCCGCACTCCTCGCCCTCGGCCTGGCCGCTCCGGCCTCCGCCGACCCCGCCGAGGTCTACGAGGGCTCCGTCCGCGCGCAGTACGTCGACAACGCCCAGAACGGTGACACCATCACCGTGAACGGCTCCAGTGTCGGCACGAACCTCTTCAACCTCGAACTCGAGGACGGCACGGTACTCACCACGTACTGCATCGACCTCGAGACGGGCATCCGCGGGGGCGCCTGGTACCGCGAGGACAGCTGGGCGAACTACCCCGGCGAGGGCGACTTCGCCGAACCCGGCAAGGTCCACTGGATCCTCCAGAACTCCTACCCGGCCGCGTCCGCCGCCGACCTCGGCCAGGCAGCCGGTGTCAGCGGCCGCGCCACCGAGGCCCAGGCGCTCGCCGCCACCCAGGCGGCGATCTGGCACTTCACGAACGGCGCCCGCCTCGACCGCGCCCACGGCAACACGACCAGGATCTACGACCACCTCGTCGCGAGCGCCGAGGACCTCCCGCAGGAGCCCGGGGCCACGCTGAGCGTCACCCCCGGCACCGCCACCGGCACCGCGGGCGGGACCGTCGGCGAGTTCACCATCGAGACGAGCGCCACCGGGATCGCCGTCGACCTGAACGCCCCCGAGGGCGTCACCCTGGTCGACGTCGAGACCGGCGAGTCCGTGGACACGGTCGAGAGCGGCGACACGGTCGGCTTCTCCGTCCCCGCCGGCACCGCCCCGGGCGAGGCGTCCTTCTCCCTGGAGGCCACCGCCACCGTCGAGACGGGCCGCCTGTTCAAGGGCGAGGACCCGGACAAGGCGACCCAGACCCTGATCACCGCCGAGGGCGACGAGACCACCGTGTCCGCCTCCGCGTCCGCCACCTGGGAGGAGGGTGGCGAGACCGCGCCGCCCACCGAGGAGCCGTCGGAGGAGCCCACCGAGCAGCCGTCCGGGGAACCCAGCGAGCCGGAGTCCCCGGCCCCGAGCCCCAGCGACGAGCCGAGCGAGACCCCGTCGGCCCCCGCCGACGACAGCAACGAGCCGACCCTCCCGGTCACCGGCGGCGCGCTCGCCGGCCTGGTCGCCGCGGGCATCGCCGCGCTCGGCGCCGGCGGTGGAGCGATCTACCTGAGCCGCAAGCGCAAGGCCGCCAGCACCGAGGGCCTGGAGGGCTAAACCCCTTCTGCCGCCGTCGATCGGTGGCGCCTGAGGGCCCGTTCCCGTGGGAGACCACGGGGACGGGCCCTTCGCCGTTCACACGGTGACCGGTTCCGGACACCCCGCGATTATTCCGCTACACCGGGTTGGACGGACCGGCGCCGGTCACTACCATCGGCCGGGTACCCCGCTCTCCGCCGTGACCGGAACTCCCTGCGCGCCCCCGCTCCCGCGGCCGTTCCACTCCTCCGCCGTCCCGTGCCGCACCGGCCGGCCGCTCACGGCGACTCCTGTCGGCACAGCAGAACCACAGGAAGAGATGTGACGCACGTGCCCATCCCCCACCCCGGTCCCGCACGCGCCGTCCTCGCGGCCTGCGCCGCCACCGCGCTCGCCCTCGGCCCGGCCGCCCCGGCGACAGCCCTCCCCCTCCCGGTGGAACCGCAGGTCTACTCGGTGCGCGGACAGTACACCGGCGTCGCGGAGCACGGCCACGCCGTCACCATGAGGGGCGAGACGTACACGACCACGAGCACGTTCAACGTGGACCTGGAGGGCGACCAGCTCCTCACCACCTACTGCATCGACTTCCGTACCGGCATCGTCGCCGACTCCTGGTACCGCGAGGACCAGTGGGACACCTATCCCGGCGAGGGCGACTTCGCCGAGCCCGGCAGGGTCCACTGGATCCTCCTCAACTCGTATCCGGTCACCGACATCCAGGACCTGCGCGGGGCCACGGGGATCGCGAGCGTCGACGAGGCCGAGGCGCTGACCGCGACCCAGGCGGCGATCTGGCACTTCAGCAACGGCCTGGACCTGGAGGAGGTCCACCAGGGGCCGGACCTGGGCGAGGAGGTCATCGAGAACAACGTCGTCCGGCTCTACGAGCACCTGGTGGAGAACGCGGAGGACCTGCCCCACGAGCCGGGATCGGCGCTGACCGTCAGCCCCGACCGCGACTCCGGGCTGGCCGGGGGGACCGTCGGCTCGTTCACCGTGGAGACCAGCGCGCAGGACGTCCCGGTGACCGTGGACGCCCCCGAGGGCGTGGAGCTGGTGGACGCCGCGACGGGGGACCCCGTCACCGAGGTCGGCGACGGCGACACGGTCGGCTTCGCCGTCCCCGCGGACGCCGGGGCCGGCGAGGCGTCCTTCACCCTGGAGGCCGAGGCCACCGTCCAGGCGGGACGGCTGTTCAAGGGCGAGGACCCGGACGACCCGACCCAGACCCTGATCACCGCCCAGGACAGCGAGATCGTCGTGGCGGACTCGGGCTCCGCGGCCTGGGACGAGCAGGGCGGAACGCCGCCGGCGGTCGAGACGACCGGGGAGCCCACCGCCGCGGCGGCCCCGGCCCCGGACGACAGGTCGCTGCCCCTGACCGGCGGCGCCGTCACCGCCCTGGTCGTGGCGGGCACGGTCGCCCTGGGCGGCGGCGCCGTGCTCGTGCACCTGGCCCGCAGGCGCAGGGCCGCGAACGGGGTCGGGACCACCGAGTAGTCGGCTGCCGCCCCGCATCCCCTCCGGAGGCCGAGGGACCGTTCCGCACGGGACGCGGGGCGGTTCCGGCCCCGTGCGAGCGCTCCGGCGAACACGTGTGCCCGCCACCCCCTGGGGGGCGACGGGCACACGGGGTACCGCTGGGACGTCCGGCGCCTACACGACCGCGTAGGGGCTGCGGGCGATCAGGGCGCCGTCGCGGTCGGTCAGCGCGCGCTCGACCGCCGAGGCCACCCGGTAGGTCCGGTCGTCGGCCAGCGGCGGGGCCATGATCTGGAATCCGACGGGCAGGCCGTCCTCGGGGGCCAGGCCGCACGGGACCGACAGCGACGCGTTCCCGGCCAGGTTGGACGGGATCGTGCACAGGTCGGCCAGGTACATGGCCATCGGGTCCTCGGAGCGCTCACCGATCGGGAACGCCGTGGTCGGCGTGGTCGGCGAGACCAGCACGTCCACGCTCTCGAACGCGGCGTCGAAGTCCCGCTTGATCAGCGTGCGCACCTGCTGGGCGCTGCCGTAGTAGGCGTCGTAGTAGCCGCTCGACAGGGCGTAGGTGCCCAGCATGATCCGGCGCTTGACCTCGGGGCCGAAGCCCTGGGCACGGGTCAGCGACATGACCTCCTCGGCGCTGCGCGTGCCGTCGTCGCCCACCCGCAGGCCGTACCGCATCGCGTCGAAGCGGGCCAGGTTGGACGAGCACTCGCTCGGGGCGATGAGGTAGTACGCCGACAGTGCGGCGTCGAAGCTCGGGCAGGACAGCTCGACGATCTTCGCGCCCAGGGACTCCAGGAGCTCCAGGGTCTCGTGGAAGCGCTGGCGCACACCCGGCTGGAAGCCGTCGTTGTCCAGCTCCTTGACCACGCCGACGCGCAGGCCGTCGATGTCGCCCAGGCGGGCGGCGTCCACGACCGGCGGGACCGGGGCGTCGACGGAGGTGGAGTCGCGCGGGTCGTGGCCGGAGAACGCCTCGTGGAGGAGGGCGGCGTCGAGAACGTTGCGCGCGAACGGGCCCGGGGTGTCCAGGGACGACGCGAACGCGATCATCCCGTAGCGGGACGCGCCGCCGTACGTGGGCTTGGCGCCGACCAGCCCGCACACGGCGGCGGGCTGGCGGATGGAGCCGCCGGTGTCGGTTCCGGTGGCCAGGGGCGCCTCGAACGCGGCGACGGCCGCGGAGGAGCCGCCGGAGGAGCCGCCGGGGATGCGGTCGGTGTCCCACGGGTTGCGGGTGACCTGGTAGGCGGAGTTCTCCGTGGAGGAGCCCATCGCGAACTCGTCCATGTTGGTCTTGCCCAGGATGACCAGGCCGGCCTCGCGCAGGCGCGCGGTGACGGTGGCGTCGTAGGGCGGCTGCCAGCCCTCCAGGATCTTGGAGGCGGCCGTGGTGGGCATGTCCTTGGTGGTGAACACGTCCTTGTGGGCGACCGGCACACCCGCGAGCGGACCCAGTTCCTCACCGGCGGCGCGGCGGGCGTCCACCGCGCGGGCCTGGTCGAGGGCGGTCTCGCGGCGCACGTGCAGGAAGGCGTTGATCTCGCCGTCCACCGCCTCGATGCGGTCCAGGTAGGCGGTGGTGGCCTCCTCGGAGGTCACCTCTCCCGCCTTGATGGCCGAGCCGAGTTCGGCGGCGGTCAGGCTGACGACGTCGCTCATCTGCTACTCACCCTCTCCGAGGATCCGCGGGACCCGGAAGCGCTGTTCCTCCACCGCCGGGGCCCCGGCCAGGGCCTGCTCGGGGGTGAGGCCGGGCCTGGCCTCGTCGGGGCGGTAGACGTTGGTCAGCGGCAGGGCGTGCGAGCTGGGCGGGATGTCGCCCTGGGCGACCTCCTGCACCTTGGCCACGGCGGTGAGGATGTCACCGAGCTGGGCGGCGAGCGTGTCGAGCTCGCCCTCGTCGAGCGCCAGCCGCGACAACCGGGCGAGGTGTGCGACCTCATCGCGGGTGATGGCGGTCATGAATGCGAACCGTTTCTTCGGCGGAAGGACTGATCGGGTCAATCCTATGGCGTTTTCCGGGGCCGCCGCCCGTCGGGAGCGGAGCCCCCCGTGCGGCCGCCACCGGGCAGGGGGAGGTCCGGGCGGGTACGCGGGTCTGCGGCGTCCCGTACGGCGGGCCGGGCCCTGCGCGGGACGGCGTCCGGGACACGGGCACGCCCGGCCGCCGCGGCGGTCCGGAGGGCGTCCGGCCGGTGCGCCGGGCGGGGGGCGGCCGGGGTCAGACCCGGCTGTCGGCCGGGGCCCCGCCCTCGTGGGCGGCCACCCAGGCGACGACCTCGTCGGCCGTGAGCGGGGGCGAGTAGTAGTGCCCCTGCGCGGCGTGGCAGCCGGTGGCCCGGGCGGCCGTGGCGAGTGCGCGGCTCTGCACTCCCTCGGCGGTCGCGCGCATGCCCAGCGCCCTGACCAGGGCGATGGCGGCGCGGACGACGGTGTGGCCGTTGTCGGAGCCGTCCACGAGGCGTGTGGTGAAGGACTCGTGGATCTTCACCTCGTCCAGGGGGAGGCCCGCGAGCTGCGCCAGGGTGAAGTGGCCGGTCCCGAAGTCGTCGAGGGACAGGCCGACGCCGAGGTCGCGGAGCCGTCGGACGGCAGCCGTCGCGGCGTCGGTGTCGGTGATGAGGGCCCGCTCGCCGATCTCCAGGACGAGCTGTCCGGGCGGCACACCGTGTTCGCGCAGTGCGGCGGCGACGGTGGCGGGCAGTTCGGGGTCGAGGAGTTCGCGGACGCCGAGGTTGACGGCGACGGGCAGGCGCAGGCCCTCCTCCCGCCACTGGGCGGCCCGGGCCAGGGTGATGTCGAGGACCTGCCCCGTGAACGCGCGGAACAGGTTGGAGTGCTCGACCACCGGCATGAACTCGTCGGGGGCGAGCAGCCCGCGGGTGGGGTGGCGCCACCGGGCGAGGGCCTCCAGCCCGACTGCGCGCTCGTCGTCGAGGGACACCTTGGGCTGGTAGTACATCTCCAGCGCGCCCTCGGCCAGGCCCCGGCGGAGCTCGCTGTAGAGGCTGAGCCTGGCGGTGGAGTTGCGGTCCTTGCCGGGGTCGTAGGACTCCACTCCGGTGCGGGCGGCCTTGGCGACGTACATGGCGACGTCGGCGCGCTGCATGAGGAGTGCGAAGTCGGGCGCGTCGTGGGGGAAGATCGCGATCCCGATGCTGGCCTCCAGGTCGAAGTCCATGCCGTCCAGGCGCACGGGCTCGGCGAGGGCGCCGCGCAGGCGGGCGGCGACCTCGCGTGCGGCGGAGGTGTCGCGGACCTGGGGCAGGAGCACGGCGAACTCGTCGCCGCCGAGCCGGGCGACGAGGTCGCCGGGGCGGACGCTGTGGGTGAGCCGGTAGGCCACGGTCTGGAGGAGCCGGTCGCCGGTGGGGTGGCCGAGGGTGTCGTTGACCTCCTTGAACCGGTCCAGGTCGAGCAGGAGCAGGCCGACGCTCCCGCCCCGCTGGTGGGCGTGGGCGATCTCCTGGTGCGACCGGACGGTGAGGAGCTTGCGGTTGGCCAGCCCGGTGAGCTCGTCGTGGTTGGCCTGGTGGTCGCGCTTCACCGACAGCATGGCGCTGGTGTAGAGGGCGCCGAGCGGGAAGGCGAACAGGGGCACGTAGAGGACCGAGTGGGCGGTGGCGACCACGACGAGCGGGGCGAGGCTGATGAGGACGCCGTTGACGTAGACCTGCTGGCCGATCCCCTTGAAGAGGACCTGTCTGAGCGGGACGCGTTCGTGCATGGCCACCGCGCAGACGACCAGGACGCGGTTGACCGCGAAGTAGGCGGTCCCGGCGAGGGCGACGGCGACGAGCTCGCCCGCCGCGGGGACGGGCCCGTCGGCGACGAGGCCGGGCAGGGCGAGGCGCAGGACGGCGTCGGCGACGCCCAGGGAGAGCGTGTACTGGGCGGCGTTGAAGGCGGTGCGGTGGGGTGCGTGGCCGCGCGCGAACCCGGCGACGGTCGTGGCGGCCGCCTGGACGAGGGCGGCGACGGGCAGCCCGAGGAGGAGGACCAGCGCGAAGGAGAAGGGCAGCGACGTGGGCGCGCCGCTGCCGGGCGCCTGTCCGGTCATGGAGATGGGCCGGAGCTCCCCGAGGACGATCATGCAGAGCAGGACCCAGGTGAGCGGTTCGCCCGCGAGGCCGCGGACCTCGCCGGGGCCCAGGCCGGAGCTGGAGACGACGAGCAGGCCCGCACCGGCGACCGTGGTGCCCAGCATGTACAGCCAGAGCGGTGTCCCGGCACGGGGACCGATGTCCCTGGTGTTGATGGGGTCCTTCATCCGTGGTCCTCGCGAGGGGCCGTGGGGCGGTGGCGGCGCGGCGCCAGCGGTCCCGCGCTCAGGGTTCCCCGGATCCGGCCACCCCTCGTGACCGAATCCGGGTTTTGGATGTGTCCACATCCAACGCGTTCGTGTCCAGCTTACGCGGCTTCGTCACCAACTGTCGCTTGCTCGGAACTATCAGTTAACCAAGGTGTCGGTCTCACGGGGAGGGGGACGCACAAAATGGAACGCCGACCCGCCGTGACCCCGGGAACTGACCAGGCTGTTCACCGAGGTACGGACACGGGTTCGCCCGGCCTCGCGGTCGTCCCGCCGCCTCCCCGCCGCGAGGGTGCGGGCCCCGATTTCCGGACCGGGGCGAACCCCCGCGACACCTCGGCTACGCGTCGGCCGCCTCGGGACCCGCGCCGGCGGCGGAGTCCTCGGTGCTCGCGCCGACGGAATCCGCCCCGTCCTCGGGCGAGCGGTTGATCCGCGCGGCGACCGCCGCGTCGGCGCCCTCCCGCAGGAGCACCCCGAACCCCTGCTCGTCCAGGACCGGCACACCCAGCTTGACGGCCTTGTCGTACTTGGAGCCGGGGCTGTCGCCCACCACCACGAAGCCGGTCTTCTTGGACACCGACGCCGTCGCACGTCCGCCGCGCTCGGCGACGGCCTCCTTGGCCCCGTCGCGGGTGAACCCCTCCAGGGAGCCGGTCACCACCACGGTGACCCCGTCCAGGAACCGCGAACCGAACTCGGGCTCCTCGTCCTCCATGCGCACCCCGGCCGCCGCCCACTTGCGGACGATCTCGGTGTGCCAGTCCACGGAGAACCACTCGCGGATCGACGCGGCGATGGTCGGTCCGACCCCGTCCACCGACGCCAGTTCCTCCTCGGTGGCCTCACGGATGGCGTCCATGGAGCGGAAGTGACGGGCGAGGTCCTCGGCGGCGCGGGGGCCGACGTGACGGATCGACAGCGCCACGAGCACCCGCCACAGGGGCTTGGCCTTGGCCTCCTCCAGCTGGTCGAACAGCTTGTCGACCGTCTTCTTGGGCTCGCCCTTGAGGTTGGCGAAGAAGGACACCACCTTGGGGTCGCCGGTCCTGGGGTCGGTCTTGGGCTCGGTGGTGTCCGGGTCGAGCACGTGCGTGCGGATGGGCAGCAGCTGGTCGACGGTCAGGTCGAACAGGTCGCCCTCGTCCCGGAGCGGGGCCTGGGCGGGCTCCAGCGGCTGGGTCAGGGCGGTGGCCGCCACGTAGCCGAGCGCCTCGATGTCCAGCGCCTTGCGGCTGGCGATGAAGGCCACCCGCTCGCGCAGCTGCCCGGGGCAGGAGCGGGCGTTGGGGCACCGCAGGTCGACGTCGCCCTCCTTCTGCTGGCCGAGCGGGGTGTCGCACTCGGGGCAGCGCTCGGGCATGACGAACTCGCGCTCGCTGCCGTCGCGGCGGTCCAGGACCGGGCCGACGATCTCGGGGATGACGTCGCCCGCCTTGCGCAGCACCACGGTGTCGCCGATGCGCACGCCCTTGCGGGCGACCTCCTGGGCGTTGTGCAGGGTGGCGAACTCGACCTCGGACCCGGCCACGACCACCGGCTCCATGACGCCGTACGGGGTGACGCGTCCGGTCCGGCCCACGCCCACCTTGATGTCCACGAGCCGGGTGGTGACCTCCTCCGGCGGGTACTTGTAGGCGATCGCCCAGCGCGGGGCGCGGCTCGTGGAGCCGAGCCTGCGCTGGAGGGCGAAGTCGTCCACCTTGATGACGATGCCGTCGATCTCGTAGGCGGGCTCGTGGCGGTGCGCCGCGTAGTACGCGACGTACTCGCGCACCGCGTCCATCGTCTCCACGACCTTGTAGCGGTCGCTGAGCGGCAGCCCCCACTCCCCCAGCAGCGCGTAGGCCTGCGACTGGCTGGTGAACGCGACGTCCGCGCCCCCGTCCGCGGCGGGGGTGTACGCGCCCACCCCGTGCACGATCATCGACAGCGGCCGGGTGGCGGTGACCCTGGGGTCCTTCTGGCGCAGCGAGCCGGCGGCGGCGTTGCGGGGGTTGGCGAACGGGGTGTGCTCGCCCGTCTCGGCGATCCGCTTGTTGAGGGCCTCGAAGTCCTCCACCGGGAGGAAGACCTCACCGCGCACCTCCAGCAGCTCCGGGGCGGGGCGCACGTCCTCGTTCAGCCGCTCGGGCACGACCCCGATGGTGCGGACGTTGAGGGTGATGTCCTCGCCCACGCGGCCGTCGCCGCGGGTGGCGGCGCGCACGAGGCGGCCCCGCTCGTAGACCAGGTCGACGGCCAGGCCGTCGATCTTGAGCTCGCAGAGGTAGGCGCCGACCGGGACCTCGGCGGCGGAGCGGTCGCCCCAGGCGTTGAGCTCGTCGGTGTCGAAGGCGTTGCCCAGGCTCTCCATCCGCACGAGGTGCTCGACCTCGGCGAAGTCCACGCTGATGGGGGCGCCGACCTTCTGGGTGGGCGAGTCCTGCGTGATCAGGACGGGGTGCCGGTCCTCGATGCCGCGCAGCTCGCCCATGAGCGTGTCGTACTCGGCGTCGGAGACGATCGGGTTGCCCAGGTAGTAGCGGTAGCTGTGGTCGTCCAGCTCCCGGCACAGCTCCTCGTGGCGGGCGCGTACCTCGTCGGGGATGTCGGTGGTGTTGTCGGGCGCGCTCACTCGCTGCCTTTCTGCTGCTCTCGTGCTCACCTGTCGCGGTCGCGGACTCTCAGGACGCCTGTCTGCGGGGCTCGTCCCGCAGCACCCGGGCACCGGCTCGCGACGCGGTGAGGGCCGCGCGCGCGTGCCCCGGTGAGGCGCCCGCCAGTCCGCACGTGGGTGTGGTGACCACCGCGCGGGAGAGCAGGTCAGGGGTGATTCCCAACCGGTTCCAGAGGTCGCGAACAGGATCAACGGTAGCGGCCGGGTCGGACATTCGAGCGGCTTGCGCGGGGGTGCCCTCGGTGGCCGGGACCACCCCCAGGAGGAGGCCGACACCCGCCTCGACGGCGGTGCCGACCATCTCGTCGTGGGCGCGGGTGAGGAGCAGCGCGTCGAGGCTCAGGACGGCGGCGCCGCTGCGCCGCAGGAGGTCGACGGGCACCGCGGGGTCGCAGCAGTGGGCGCCGGGGACGGCGCCGGTGCCGGCGATCGCGGCGAAGAGGGTCCGCAGGACGCCCTCGGCCCGGACCCTGTCGACGGGCCGCAGCCGGCTGAGCCCGCTGGCGGTTGGCAGGGAGCCGAGCAGGACGGAGGGCAGGGAGGGTTCGTCGACCTGGACGAGGAGCCGGGCGCCGGGGACGCGTCCGCGGACCTCGGCGATGTGCGCGAGGACGCCTTCGAGGTGGGACTCGGCGAGGTCGCGGCAGGCGCCCGGGTCGGCGACCAGCCGCTGGCCGTTGCGGAGTTCCACGGACGCGGCGAGGGTCCAGGGGCCGGCGACCTGGATCTTGAGGGTGCCGGTGAACGCGTGGGCGTGCTCGGTGAGGGCGTCGAGGTCGTAGGACATGAGGCTGGTCGCGCGGGCGATGTCGCGTCCGGGGGTGTCGGCGACCCGCCACCCGCTGGGCTGCACCTCGACGGGGAGGTCGACCAGGAGTCCGGCGGTGCGGCCGACCATGTCGGCCCCCACGCCTCGTCCGGGGAGTTCGGGGAGGTGGGGAAGGGCGGGGAGTTCGCCGAGGATCGTGCGGACGGCCTCGTCGGGATCGTCTCCGGGCCAGGAACCGACCCCGGTCGAGGAGGCGTCTGGCCAGGGGTAGGACTGCTGTTCGCTCACGCTGCCCAAGGTTAGGGCAAGGGGCGCCGGGGGGTGTTGCCGCCGACCCGCACTGGCGTGGTGCGGGTCGGCGCCCGGCACGGCGGTCACCGTCCCCTCCCGTGGTTCAGGACCGGGGCTCTCTCGTCGGGGGCGTGGCGGACGGTCGGCTCCACGTGCGCGGGGTCGGGGCGGACGGGTCCTCGCACGGGTCCTCCCGGGGTCGCGGTGTCCTGGTCAGCGGTTGCCGCCGGGGCGGAACGGCCGCCGGGGGTGGGGCACCGGGCGCGGCTGGGGGTGGTTCCGGCGCCGCTGGTCGGTCCTGGCGCCCGGAAGGCCCCGTACGGCGGGGGCGGGCGTCGTCCGGTGCTCGGCGGTCGGTGCGACGACCGGGAGGTACGGCGCGGTGAGGGGGACGGCGGTGGGGCGGACTCGCATGAAACTCTCTCTCATACAGCTTGATCCGTAGTACTTCTCTTGAAGTGGTTTGAATGTAGTACTACACACGGAGTGGTGTCAATGCGCGGAGAGGACAACGCCCGGGAACGGCGAAAAGGGCCCGACCGTCGAGGTCGGACCCTGGGAGGAGAGCCGGTGGGAGGGGCGGGGCGTCAGGCGGGCCGCGCGGCCACGGCCTGCGCCCGGCCGTCACCGCGCTCGTCGCGCGGGTCGGACGCCTCGGCCTCGGCCGGGGCCGTCGAGGAGGCGGGGGAACCGCCGGTCCGGTCGTCGTCGGCCCTCCTGGCGGAGGACCGGGCGCGGCGCCCGCGCAGCACGAGGACGCCCACGAGCACACCGGCGGCGGCCACGACGCCCAGGGCGGTCCACGGCGAACCCAGGAAGAGCTCCAGCCAGGTTCCGACCACGCCTCCGATGATGACGCCCCACAGGCCCGCCCAGATCAGGCAGCCGACGAACATCGCGGCGAGGTAGCGCGGGAAGCGCATCCTCATGGCGCCCGCGGACAGGTTGACGGCGGTCTGCACGCCGACGGTGCAGAAGCTCAGCGTCACCACGGGCGCCCCGTAGCGGTCGATGCGCCGCCGGGCGGCGTCCAGCCGCGGGCCGAGCCTGGCGCCCACTCGGCTGCGCGTCACACCCGCGCCGAGTCCGCGGCCGATCCAGTACGTGGCCTGGGCGCGGCACAGGATCACGCCGAGCAGCGTGAAGTAGACGATCCAGAAGGGCTGGCCGTCGAGGAAACCGAACTCTGGCATGGGCAAGCTCCCTAACCTCAGCCAGCAACTATGCTATGCCTAACCTAACTTCGACAAGGGGTCGCAGGTCACCGGTCGAGTGCTTCGTCCCACTCCCCGGGTCGGGCCGGCCGGCCCCTCGGCGAGGTCCGCGCGGTGCCCCGGCCCGGGTCTCAGACGGAGGCCGCGGCCCGCGAGGTGGAGGCGATCGTCGCCGAACCGAGGACGGCGTCGCCCTCGTAGACCACCACGGCCTGGCCCGCGGCCACACCCGTGGCGGGCTCGGCCAGCCGGACGACCAGCTCCTCGCCCTCGGCGCCCTCGCGCTGCCACACCGTCGCCGGGTAGACCTCACCGTGGGCGCGCAGCTGCACGTGGCACTCGGTCGGCTCCGCCAGCGGCTCGCTGCCGCTCCAGACCGGCCGCACACCGGTGATCCGGTCGACGCGCAGCGACTCGCGCGGCCCCACCGTGACGGTGTTGCCGACCGGCTCGATCGACAGCACGTAGCGCGGGTTGGGCGAACCGCCCAGCCCCAGCCCCTTGCGCTGGCCGATCGTGAAAGTGTGGGAGCCGTTGTGCGTGCCCACGACGTTGCCGTCCTCGTCCTGGATCGGACCCGGCTTCTCACCGATCCGCCGGTTGAGGAACCCCGCCGTGTCTCCGTCGGCGATGAAGCAGATGTCGTGGCTGTCCGGCTTGTCCGCGACGGACAGCCCCCGCCGCTCCGCCTCGGCCCGCACCTCGTCCTTGGTGCAGTCCCCCAGCGGGAAGAGCGCGTGCTCCAGCTGCCCGGCGTCGAGCACGCCCAGCACATAGGACTGGTCCTTGGCCTGGTCGACGCTGCGCACCAGGCGCCCGTCGATCTTGCGGACGTGGTGGCCGGTCGCCACGGCGTCGAAGCCCAGCGCGACCGCCCGGTCCAGCACCGCCTCGAACTTGATCTTCTCGTTGCAGCGCAGGCACGGGTTGGGCGTGTTGCCCGCCTCGTACTCGGCGACGAAGTCCTGCACGACCTCGCGGTCGAACTCCTCCGACATGTCCCACACGTAGAAGGGGATGCCGATGACGTCCGCCGCGCGGCGGGCGTCGTGGGAGTCCTCCACGGTGCAGCAGCCGCGCGCACCCGTTCGGTAGGACTGTGGGTTCTTGGAGAGTGCCAGGTGAACGCCGGTGACGTCGTGGCCCGCCTCGGCCACACGGGCCGCGGCGACCGCGGAATCGACCCCGCCGGACATGGCGGCCAGTACACGCAAAGTCATAGTGGGTCCAGCGTATGCGCCCGCCGGAGGTCGCGGCCACGCATATCCGGGCCCCGGGCACGCCGGGGCGGGGCGCGGCGCGGACGGGAAGCGCGGCGGGGCGCGGACGGGCGCCGCCGGGGACGCGCCCGCCGGCGAGGGCGAGGGTGGTCGCCCGGTTCTGCGAAAATCAGGGCATGGCTCTGTTCCGTCGTCGCCGCTCCGCCGACCCCACCTCGTCCGTCACCGCGTTCTGGGACTCGTGGCCCTCCACGCGCGAAGTCCTCGCGGGCGCGGTCGACGAGGACCGGCCCGCCCCCTCCGAGGTCTCCGAGCGCGTCACCGCGCTGGTCCGGGCGATCCACCCCGACCTGGACTGGGAGGTGGGCCCCGCCCCCAAACGGCAGGGCGGCCTGGAGGACATCGACCTGTCGGCGGACACCGACCCCGACAAGCTCCTCGAGCAGCTGGCGGCCCTGGACGACCCGTCCAGGCTCACGGACGGCCCCGCCTACGCCCTCACCCTGCGCCCCGGCCCGTCAGAGGAGGCGCGCATCCAGTCCGAGCGCTGGGCCCGGTCCGCCCCCGAGGACCCCCAGTGGCTGTTCCAGCCGGTGCGCCCGGCCGACCACGAGCGGCTGTCCTCCGTCGTCCGCTGGGACGACCACGAACTCGACCTGTCGCACGTGTCGGTGTCCATGCGGGTGAACCAGGGGACCGGCCGGATCGAGGTGGGCGTGTACCACCCGGACAACATGTTCCTGTCCCAGGAGACCCGCGAGGGCGTCGCCGAGCACGTGACCATGCTGGCGCTCGGCGAGGACGACCTGGTCCGGTGGATCGGCCGGATGGCCCCGCTGGACGAGCCCCCGATGGACCCGCTGCCGCCCACGTCGATGCCGTCCGTGGTCCACCAGATGGCCGACCTGCTCGGCGGCTCCGGCGGCTGGGCGACCCTGCACGGGCGCATCCCCATCCAGGGCGCGGTGGAGATCATGCTCCGCCACCCGCTGACCCGCCGCGACTTCCCGGCGTTCTCCCTGTTCGTCCAGGTGGTCGTGCCGTACACCCACGCGGACGAGGACAAGCTGCCCACCGGCGCCTCCGCCACCGCACTGGCCGACCTGGAGGCGCGCGTCGCGGGCGTACTCGGGGACAACGGCGCGCTGTTCATGCAGCAGACCGTCGGCGGCCGGCGCGACTACCGCTACTACCTGGACCCGGACTCGGGCGTGCTGCCGGAGTTCGAGGCCGTCCTGACGGACTGGCCGGAGGGCGAGGTGAAGCTGCGCAGCCAGCTGGACCCGAACTGGTCCCAGTTCAACGCCGCGCGCAGACCGTTCCGCCGCCAGCTCGGCGAGTAGGCCGCCGACCCCGGGAACCGGATCCCCGACCGGCCCCGCACCCCGTCGGGGCGCGGGGCCGGTCGGGGATCCGGGGCAGCCCACCTGGCGTCCTGACCTCGACAGGCGTAACGTTTCTCCCAGCCAGGAGAATGGTTCGGGTCTGATGGACGGTGTACTGCCGAGAGCGCCCACGGGCCGGCCCCGGGCAGCCGCGGTCGGCGCGATCTTCACCCTGTGCCTCGTGGGAGCTCCGCTGATGTCGCTGTTCCCGGTCGGGGTGTGGGACACCGCCCGCGCCCTGGCGATGAGCGGCGCGGGCCTGGGGGTGCTGCTGCTCGCCCCCGTGGTCGCCGGGGTCATCCTGCTGATGGCCTGGCTGGGAACACAGTGGTTGAAGAGGGCCGGTGTGAACTTTCCGGCCGCGTCCGCCTCCCTCGTGACGGCCACCGCCATGGTGACGCCCGTCGTCGTGGCCTATCTCGCCCCGGAAGCCACCCCGCTGCCCGCCGGATCCACCGCCGGCACCGCCCTCGTCACCGCGGCCGTCATCACGCCGGGCATGGGCGCCGCCATGCTGGTGCGGCGACGGCCCGACCGCCGGCAGCCCGGGGTGTTCCCCGCCGTCCTCGTGGTGGCCGCACTGCTCACCTCACTGCCCTCCGTGTCTGACCTGGGGCGCGCGGAGGCGGCCGACGAGCGTTCGCGCGCGCGGATCATGTCGTACGAGCGGCCCCTCGCGGTGCTCGACCACCCGGACTGGGCCCTGACCCAGGCGCACGAGGTGCACGACGGCCTCCGGCTCACCTACCGCGACCGGGCCGGGGATCCCCTGCACATCGTGACCTGGGGCGCGACGCGCTCGGAGCAGCCGGACATCCGCGACGGGTGCGAGCTCTCCGGGACGTGGTGCCGCGACCTGGACGGCGCGGTGGTCGTGCACCACGGCGACGGCCACCCCAGCGAGCTGCGCCTGCGCCTCGACGACGGCACCGTCGCGAGCGTCCTTCCGGAGCCGGGGACGGCGGGCGGCCTGCCCGACACCTCCCGCGGCCTGCGGACGGAGCGGCCGGGAGAGCGGGAGCTCCTCGCCGAGTCCGTCACCGGGTGAGCCGGGGGCTGCCCCGGGGCCGCCCTACCGTCCGGGCGGCTGCGCGGTGTCCCCGCAGCGAGGGCCGGCGGCCTGTTCCAGGGCGGGGCCGCCGTCGCGCTCGACCAGCATCCTGTTGAGCTGTTCCACCTGCTGTCCGAGCTCCGTCAGGCGGGCCATGACCGCCTCGTGTTGGACCTCCTCGATCTCCTGGTCCTCGGCCCAGCGGCTCTCGCTCACCTCCTGCTCCATGGAGGTGACGATCACGCCGATCACCAGGTTCAGCATGATGAACGCCGTCAGCACGATGTAGAGGACGAAGAAGACCCATCCGAGCGGGTGCTCCTCCAGTACGGCGTCGGAGACGTCCGGCCAGTTCTCCGTCGTCATCAGCAGGAACATCGTGTACAGCGACGTGCCCAGGTTCCCGAAGAACTCCGGCACGTCCTCGCCGAACAGCTGCTGGGCGATGATCCCCGAGGTGTAGATGACCACCAGGAGCAGCCCTATGACCGTTCCCATCCCCGGGACGGCCTTGAACAGGGCGGTGATGATGATCCGCATCTGCGGTACCGCGGTGATGACGCGCAGGATCCTGAGGACCCTGAGGATGCGGAGCACCGCGAACGGACCGGTCGCCGGAACGAGGGAGATCGCGACGACGAAGAAGTCGAACCAGTTCCAGCCGTCGCGGAAGAAACTGCCCCTCCACGCATAGAGCTTGAGGGCCATCTCGACGACGAACACACCGATGACGACGCGTTCCGCGGCGATGAGATACGGAAGTGCCGAACCTCCATAGGTAGCCCATCCCAAAATCACCGCATTGACCAGAATCACCACGAGCATCGTGTTGGAGAACCACCGGCTCTCGACCAACCGGGTGACCTGATCACGCCGCAATGTCACTTCCCCCTCAGAAATTCCACCCCGAATTCGGACTCCAATGACCTGAATATATCGAAGTGGACTCGGTCGCTTTCCGGCGCACCACCCGTGGACCGGTCGGTCACGCGTCTCCGCACCCCGGCGAAGCCGTCGCGCCCGGTGCCACCGTCCCAGACGGGTCGCCTCGCGGCGCGGTGCCCACGCGGCGTCCACACGGACTCGGAGGCGGCCACAGCCACGGGGAACCGCGGGTGGAACATCCCACACACCTGGATCGCATCCCGGTGGGCCGGATCCCGCACATGACGGGAAACGCCGCACGCGGCGGGGCTCCGCCCCTGCCGGGAGAGCCCCTTCCGAAGGGTGGGACGTCCGAAGGCGGACGGTGGTTCGGGGCCCGGGGCCGACCGCTGATATCTTCACAGCTGGCCACGGCAGGAGTCCGACCCGTCGACAGCGCCGGAGCCCGCGACCCAGGAAGAGACATGGCGGAGCTGAAGTACTTCACCGGTTCGATGAACTCGGGCAAGAGCACGATGGCTCTCCAGGAACACCACTCACGCGGCGGTGAGGGGGTGCTCTACACGAAGCAGGACCGCGCCGGAGCGGGCATCATCTCGTCCCGCCTGGGACTGGAGTCCCCCGCGATCGAGGTCGGGGACCACCTGGACCTGTACGACGACGTCGCCGACCGCAAAGCCCCGTACGTGATCTGCGACGAGGCCCAGTTCCTGTCCTACAAACAGGTCGGCCAGCTCGCGGGCGTCGTGGACGGCATGGGGATCGACGTCTACTGCTACGGGATCCTCACCGACTTCCAGGGCCAGCTGTTCCCGGGCTCCAAGCGCCTGGTCGAACTCGCCGACAAGATAGAGGTCCTACCGGTCTCCGCGAGGTGCTGGTGCGGCGGCCGAGCCACACACAACGCACGCGTGGTGGACGGCGTCATGGTCTACGAGGGCGCGCAGGTGCACATCGGCGGCAACGAGTCGTACGCGACCCTGTGCCGCCACCACTTCATGGCCGGAGTCGCCTGACCACCGTCTCATTCGAGTCTATTCAGCCAGGCCAAGAGGAACTGGACCTTCGGTTATTCATCCCGGAATCATGCTTCCCAGGTCGTTATCCAAGCGACTGTCCAACTTCATGATCTCGTACGAGAACTCGGCCACTGAAGCCCCGTCTTCGGCAGTGAGGTTGATCATGAAAATACCACTGCGCTTCCTTCCGAGCACAGAAAAAGCATTCCCCATTCCGCTTTCCGGAACCCCATAGAAATAATAGGCTTCATCGACCATATCAAACCGCCCACTCTCCTCGACCGCGAACTCTGCCCCCTCAGCGTCCGCCAGCCAATCCTGAAGATCGACCTCAGCCAATTCATCGCGATCATCTTCCGGCGAGTAGATCACGGCACGGTAAGTAAAATCAAATTCCCATGGAACAACGTAGGTCGCTTCTGGGCGCACAATCCCACCACACGAACCCGAGCGCACCAGGTCATCACTCCCCGGAGGGCCGCCGCCGATGGATTCATCCCTCGGTGACTCAGAGCCGGATGTAAGACTCAGCTGGATCGAACTGATTGAGTCGATTATTTCACAGAGGTCAAAATCTTCTTCCCGGAACTCATCGCGCGGAGCGGATGGCCGAGCAGCAACGGCCCCACCCCCCGGAGGTGCTTCAGTTTCAAACCCCGAGGAAAGAGCTGAAAGGAATGTTCCAAAGATAGCGACAACGAGACCGAAGACCGCTAGCCCAGCCAGGCTTCCGCACCCGAAGACCGCGACGGCGGCCCTCCACCCGTGCAACCCCTGCTTCCTGGGCGGTGCCTTCTCGTCAACCACGGTTATCCTGTGCCTCCAACTGGGCGCGCACGTCCGGATGTTCGAGCGGTCGCGTGAATCCCACAATGTCCGAACGATTGGGGTCATCGTACTCGCGCACCGCGATCGGCCCACAGTTGGTACACCAGGCCTCGACCATCAGCCCGTCGCCGATCACCATTCCCATGTGCCCGGGACCAGGCGGTTCCCCCGCCCGGGTCACGTCGAAGAAGACCAGGTCGCCGGGCTGCTCCTCACCGATGGGAATCTCGGGGCCGAAGTTCCACTGGTCCTGGGAGACGCGGGGGACGGTGACGCCGATGCTCTCGTACGCCTTCATCGTCAGCCCTGAGCAGTCGTAACCGGCTGGACCGGTCCCGCCCCAGATGTACGGCTTCCCCCGCTGGTCCAGAGCCCAGTCGATCACCGCCTGGGTCAGTTCGTCGGGGGCGCGTCCGATGAACGCCCCGTCCTGGTCCAGCTCGCACAGGACGGCGGTCCGGATGGAGCCGGACGTGTCGAACTCGCCTCCGGCGTACTGTTCGGCCCACTCCATCACGTCGTCCACGTACCACCAGGCGTGGTTGTAGCCGAAGATCGCCTGGCGGACGTCGTCCTCCAGACCGTGCGCGATCAGGTAGTCGGCTGCGGCGGGGATGGCGTCCGCAGGATCGTAGACGTTGACGATCCCGTCCTCGTTGCCGTCGACCCCGTAGCCGGTCTCCGGCCGCTCCTCCACGGGCTGGACGGGTTCGCCACCCCAGCTGTTGCCCGCCGCCGATCCGTCGAGGGAGCCGAACTGCATCGGTCCGGCCGCCCCCCAGTCGTTGTGCCCCTCGGTGATTCCCGGGCCCTCCCAGCGCCCGTGGTGCGACTCGACCTGACCGACCCCGGCGAGGATGTTCCAGGGAATGCCCTTCTCCTCCCCTACCTCCTGGTAGATCTCCAGGTAGTTCTCCGGGATGGAGTCCATGGCGTAGCCGCTCGCGTCGGGCTGTTCGGCGTCCGCGTTCGGGGTGCAGACGAGCCCGCTCGCCATCAGGGAGCCGACCTGCTGGGTGGACGTGGTGATGACCGGGATCACGAACATCGCCAGCATGACCGTCAGGGCGACCGCGACCACCGCCGTGACAGCGACCCAGAGTCCTGCCGCTCCCCTGTCCGAGGATGAGGTGAAGGCGAACACGTGGACTACTCCTCGCCGAACTGGCCCGCGTCGGCGGGCTGGAAGTCGAAGACCTGCCAGGAGCCGCCGCTCCGGACGACGGTGACCGCGAACTCCCCGAGTTCCTCGTCGAACTCGGCGTTCGCCGTCTCGGTGATGGACTGGGCCGTCACGACGAAGGTGATCGAATCGCTGCCGTAGGTGCGCACCGAGTCGACCTGCGCCCTCCCCTGCGCGACGGCCTCCGCCTCGGACATCTCGTCCCAGAAGGCCCCCGCCCTGCTCGCGTCCACGAGCACCCGGGCGTACTCGTCCGTCGCCAGGGCCTCCATCGAGGCGTAGTAGGACTCGGGGGACCCGGTGTAGTCGATGGTCCCGTAGGCCTCGGCGAACGTCCGAGCCGTCGCCCCCGCCGCCCTGAGCTCCTCCTCGGAGAAGGGGAACCAGTCGAGGACGTCCACGTCCTCCTCGGCGGTGGTGTCGATGGGGCTCGGAGCGACCGTCGACAGCGCGCCGGGCTCCGCGGGCTCGGCGGCCCCGCTCTGGGACGCCCCCGGCTCCTCCGGGGCCGCGGCGGGCTCCTCCTCGCCACCTCCCCCGAAACCGCCGAAACTGAGATAGAGCCCGAACACGACCAGCACGACTATCAGGCCGATGAAGACAGCCCGCTGAGCGCGTTCGGGGAGAGGGTTGGGCATGGTTCGGGGCCTTTGTCCGTCAGTCGTCGTTCAGCCAGAAGGGGACGTCACGCTTGCGGTCCCTCGTGCCGGAGCCCCGGCTCTCCCCCCAGAAGGGGGTGATGGGCGCGTTGTCCTTGTTCTTGCCCGACCCTGTCAGCCACCCGCCGTCACCGTCGCCCCGCCCCCGTCCTTCGCCGGAGGGTGCGGGACGGGCCGGTCGCTGCGGGGCGGGGCGCTCGCGCCTCTCCCTGGGTGTTCCCCAACGCGATCCGCGCGCGTCCAGGGCGCCCCGGGCGGGGGTGTCCTCGCGACCGGTGAAGATGCCCCGGCCCGTGCTCGGATCGGGCCGGTCGGAGCCGGCCGCACGACTGTTCCCGGACACCGGGGCCCCGCCACCGAACACGGAACCGCCTCCACCGCTGTCGCGCCGGTCGGAACCGCCGCGTCCGCCGGCTCCGGTGCCGAACACGGCCGCCCATCCGCTGTCCCCGGTACCGGTGTACCCGCCGCTCGGCCGCGGCGGGATCGATCCGGCCCGCGCGTTGTCGAGGCTCGGCGCCTGGTTGCCGTCGCGGCCCACACCCCCGGCACGCGTTCCGGCCGCACCGCTGTGGCTCCTCGTGACGTTCAGCGGAGGAGCGTCGCCGTCCCCCCGGACCCGCCCGTACCCGCCGCCGCGCGCACGGACGCCGTCAGCGCGCACGGGAACGCCGTCGGCCGGGACCTCGTCGCCGACGCCCGTCTCCGTTCCGGTTCCGGCGCCGGGAACTCCTCCGCCGCCGGCGGGGACCCCCGCAGCTCCTGCGGCGATCTGCGGTGCCCGACGCAGCCCCCAGGCCTGTGCCTTCAGGTTGGCGACGGGTGGGAGGACCATCGCGCTCCTGCCGAGCGCCTGGCTCTGAGCTGCGTCACTCACGATCCGCGAGGTGAAGCTGTTCGCGTTGACCGAGGCGAAGAGGTAGGCGAACGGCTTGCGGTAGAGGAACAGTGCCACCGTGAACAGGGCGAGGAGGATCATCTGCAGCCCCCAGCCGAGACTGGTGGACATGACCATTCCATAGCACATGACCAGCAGGGATATCAGGAGTACGACGAAGATCTGCTTGAGCAGGAATCCGATCATCAGCTCCACCCAGCGCAACAGGACCATGCGCCCGTACCCCGGATGAATGCCGATGAGCAGGAAGATGGGAGCGAAGAGGAAGAGCAAGAGGAAGGCGATCTTCAGGACGATGAGCGCCACGGAGCCTGCGAGAATCAGCCCACCAGCGAAGACTGACGCAAAGAGCGCGAGAGTCGCAATACCAAGACGACTGCCCTGGTCTTCCCCTGAGAAAAGTGGATAGACACTGGGGTAGTACTCTTGAACATCCGCAGCGATAGCTTCGTAGGATGCCTGCTTCTCCTCAAACAGCTCGTTGGCGTCGATGTCCTCGTCCGCTATCTGCTGTTGCTCGATTCGACTGACCGCCTGCGCTGCCACCAGGTCGGTTCCATGAATATGAGAAGCGGATTCAGCTATGTCGCCGTTACCGAACTGACCGGCGACCCACGGCTGGCAGACCAGGCTCGACCACAGCATGTCGGCGTTCCGCCTCACCTGGAAGTCCGACTCGGACTCCCAGTCAGCCCTCTCTGGCGGCTCCGCTCCGGAGGGGCACGTTCCCGACCCTCCCCCGTAGGGGACCTGACCGACAGCACTCGTCACCAGCTGGCTTCCGGAGTTCACCAGTCCGCTGGCCATGCCCATGATCTGGGCCGGGTTGATCATGATCCACAACCCGAGGGCCGTGGCGCCGATCATCCAGATGGTCGACTCGATCGTGAGGGTCATCCGCTTGCGGATGAGTCCGAACCATCCGAGCCACAGGGCGCCCAGGATGACGACCGTGGGGATGAGCGGCCGCCAGATGCCCTCCCGGAGCGTGACGACCACGTTCTCGACGAGTTCGTTGAAGCTCGCGAGCAGTCCGTCCGAGGTCGCCGCCTGGTAAACGGTGATCGTCGACTGGTTGATGGTCTTCGAGAGGTCCCACGCGGTGTTGGCGAGCGTGGCCTGGGCGCCGTTGCTGATCCCGTCGACGCACGATTCGGTGATCATGTGCCATTGCTGGCCGGCGGTGCCGTACTGCCCGTACATGCTGGCGTCGGGGGGCAGCCCGTCGGGCGCCCCGGCGATGGCCGACTGCGACTGCGGGGGGACGAGGAGGCCGTCGGACCCGCTGCCCGCGGATTCGGGGAGCGGCGCGGGCTCGCCCGGGCAGAGCGGGTTGGCCTGGGCGCCTGTGAGCGGTAGCAGGAGGAGGCCCGACAGCATCAGGAACGTCATCAGGAGGCGTCGCCATCCCCGCCGTCGGACGTGCTGATGCGTCATCTGCTGGCTCCTGCGTCGTGTGTTCGTGCGGGGACGATGGCAGACACCGGGACCTGAGCGCCGGTCGCACACGCACGCGTACCACTGCTCCGTGCGCGGCGGTGCGCGACCTCAGGGCCCCCGCATGTCTTTACCCCATCCTCTATGGTGCGCCATCACCGGGTTGGGAGATGGGTACAACGCGATGGGATTTCCGGTTCTCCCGCTTCCGGCAGCCAGACCAGCAGACACAAAAGCCCCCTTTCGCCCTGTTTTCGCAGGTAGAAGACATGAACGGCCTTCCGGAACACCCAAAATCCGCAAGGCCACAATTTTCTCTCCACCAGGCGACTATGAGGGGCATCACACTCGGTTTCGCGATCAAAAGTGGACACTTTGCTACCAATCGGACTGGCACCCGGTTCCACTCTGGTCTTCCGTGGGCTCCCGAGATCTCATTGGCGCACGGCCGAAACCACACCCCCCCGCGCCCCCGTCCAACAGAGTCCCGGCGCCACCACCGCCGGGGCTCCGCGACCACCGGCGCCAGACGACCCCGCCCAGCCCCGACCGGAGGCCGAAGCATGACCGTTCCGCCGCCAGGCCAGCCCGATCCTTCCCGCGGCACCGGACGCCCCGCCGCCCCTCACCTGCCCGTGGTGAGCGTCACCGTGCTCTTCGCGAGCGCGATCCTGTACTCACTGGCCACCACGGGGGTGCTCCTGGTGGTCGGCGCCTTCCTCCTGTTCGTCGTCACCAGCGGGGCGGCGGCGTCCGCCGCCCTGGCCGCGACCGCCCTCGTGGTGCTCGCCGTGGCCCACACCGCCCTATTCGCGGTCCTGCGCCGCACCGACCTTCCGCGCCCCGGGACCACCGCCGCCCTGCTGACGGCGTCCGTCGTGCTCGGGCTGCTCCAGACGGCTCTCATGTACCTCTGGTTCGACGTCGGCCGGGGCGGGGGACCGCTGTTCGCCGCCGGACTCCAGGGAGCGGCGGTCGCCCTCGCGCTGAGCCTCTCCCGGGGCCGCGGGATCGGCTGGGCGGCCGCGGCCGCGGCCCTGGCCGTGGCGTCGCTGCTGCGCCTGCTGGTCACGGGAGGCCTGGACACGGCCTCCCCGCACCTGGAGGTCCACGACCGGCCGGCTGCCGCCACCGCTCCTCCGCACGAGGTCGCGGCTCCGGACGCCACGGCTGAAACCCCGCCACATTCGTCACTATGAGTTATTGCAAGTATCCGTGAGTGGCGAAAGGCGTCGGAAGTACGGGACGTCGCCGACCTCGTTCCACGGGGCCCGGAAAAGGACGCCCGGACGCCGAATCATGGCCAAGGTCAGTAATGACCCTGACCAGGTCTCCCACCTCCCCGGACGGCTTCTCCCCGCGGGACCGGGCCGCTGGTCGGAGATTCCGTCGCACCGCACCGGTACCGTGGTCACTGTCCTAGGAGGCCCCTGGAACCCCCTGAATCACACACCTGTGGCGGTGACCACTTTCGGTCACCTCCCGTCGGCGCCCAGGGGCGGAGGGCCTTCCGGATTACAGTGAGAACCATTCGGAAAACGGCGGCGAGCACCGCATGGCGCGGCGGTAAGGCCTTTCTTGGATAGATTGGCTGCCCATCGCCCCCGCCTCCAGAAGGGATGCGCCCCTATGCCCACCCCCGGTCGTGCCTCCGTCGGCCGTTACGAGCTGCGAGAACGGCTCGGCGCGGGCGGAATGGGCACGGTGTGGCACGCCTGGGACCCCTCCCTCCAGCGCGACGTGGCCGTCAAGGAGGTCCTCCTTCCCGAGGGCATGGACCCGGAGGACCGCGCCGAGGCCCGTGCCCGCACGCTGCGCGAGGCGCAGGCGACCGCCAGGATCAGCAACACGTCGGTGGTCGTCATCCACGACGTCCTCGAACACGACGACAGCCCCTGGATCGTGATGGAGCTGCTGAGCGGGGTGTCGATGCAGCACCACCTGGACCAGCACGGGCCGATGCCGCTGGAACAGGTCGAGGAGGCGGCGAGGTCCCTGCTCGGGGGGTTGAGGGCGGCGCACGCGGCGGGGGTCACCCACCGGGACGTGAAGCCCGCCAACATCATGCTCACCGACGACGGCCGGACGGTCCTGACCGACTTCGGGATCGCGAACGTGGACGGGAGCGCGGCCCTGACCCAGACGGGCGTGTACATCGGGTCGCCCGAGTACATGGCGCCGGAACGGTTCGAGGGGGAGCGCGCGCTGCCCGCGTCCGACCTGTGGAGCCTGGGCGTCACCCTGTACTCCCTGTTGGAGGGGCACACCCCGTTCAAGCGGGACAGCATCACGGGGATCATCAGCGCGGTGCTGACCGCGCCCATGCCGCCCGCGCTGTCCGTGCCGGGGTACGGGTCGGCCCCGGCCGGCGCACCGCTGCGGACGCTCATCGGTGCGCTGCTCGACCGGGACGCGGCGCAGCGGCCCGACCCGACGGAGGCGCTGGCCCTCCTGGCGCGGGAGAGGCGCGCGCACACCGGGCACACGGCCTCCACCCCGGGCACGGGCCCGCAGAGCGCTGCCGGCGGCGGCCAGCCCGCGTACGGACCCGGGAGTCCCGTCGCCGGAGGAGTGACGCGGTGGCAGGAGACCGGGCCGAGCGGCGCGTACTCGGCGCACCGGAACCCGACCGGCGGGGAGGGGGCGTTCCCCCACACTCTGCGGCCCGGCGCCCCGGGAGGGCCGACGGTGCCCGGCGTGATCGGGATCCCCGCCGTGCCCGAGGGCCCGGGGGCTCCGGGCGCCCCCGTCCAGGGACCGCCCGGACACGGGGGGATGTCCGGCGCCCACCCGGTCCACTCCCGGCAGACGGGCCCCCAGAACGCGAACCCCCCGCACTCCGGCGGTCCGGGGACGGCCGGTGCCCCGGCGCCCCACGGAACCCACAACACCCCCCACCCGATGACGGCTCGCGGTGGCCAGCCGTACCAGCAGCAGCCGTACGGGCCTCCGACCGGGCAGGGGACGGGGCACAACACCCTGCCCGGGGAGGCGTCCACGGGGGCCGGGCCGGGCGTCGCCCGCCCGGGGTTCGCCCCGGCGGGCGGTGTGCCTCCCGTCTCCGGCGGCCGGCAGTCGTGGGCCCCGGCGGGGGCCGCCGCGCCCCGGCCGGTACCGGTGGTCGTCGCAGCGGTGATGCTGGGGATCAACGCGGCCTACCTGCTGTTCCTGACCGTGATGTTCGGGGCCGAGGCGCTGGGCGGGGACACGGGCAGCTGGGGCACGGTGCTCCTCCTGGGCCTGTGGGGTTCCTACTCGGTCATCGCGGCGGCCGGGACGGTCCTGCGCTCGCGCATCGTTTTCGGCGCCGTGGTGCTCGTCCAGGGGGTCGCGGCGGTCGGCTTGTTCTTCAGCCTGTTCTCGGTGCTGATCTACAACCCGGACCAGCTGGCGTTCTACCTGGCGGTACTGGTGTTCAACCTGGTGATCGGCGGCCTGCTGCTGCTTCCGCCGCGGGTGCGGGCGTACTTCGGGGTGGGCGCGGGCTCCGGCTGAGGACCGGCGGTCGCGGGACCGCGCGTCCCGCGCGGTGACCGGCCGCCGGGGCTCACCAGCGGGTGACCCGCAACCCGCCCAGGTCGGCCAGTGCGACCCTGCCCTCGTCGCCGAGGACGCGCACCATCTCCTCGGCCTCGGGGAGGCTGACGTGGCGGCCCCGGGCCAGGCTCTCCTCGGGCGAGGGGCTCTCCATCCACAGTCGGGGCCCGGGTTCCCACATCATCTGCACGACCCCCTCGCCCCGCGAGGCGAACACCGCGAACGTGCCCTTGACCGGGGTGAGCCGGTACACGAGGTGGCGTGCGGCCGCCGTCCGCATGGGCTCGGCGTAGTCCACGTACCCCGCCCCCTCCTCCGCGGTGTCGGCGTAGGTGACCTCCAGCAGGCCGGACGGCGAAGGGTGGGCGTCCTCCCCCGGCCAGGCGGCGCCGACCGCCCAGCGGCCCAGGGGCTCCTCCGCACGCTCGCGGGACAGCGCGGGACCGCCGGCGACCCGCAGGAGGTCGAAGTCGCGCGTGATCTCGGCGCTGTCGCCGTGGTCGCTCCGCAGGGTCGCGACGAACCCGCCGGGCATCCAGGGCAGGACCATGCGGGCGAACTCGCGGACGGCCACCCGCCCCTCGTAGCGGGTGATCCACGGGGGGACCGCGTACGGGCCGGGGCTGCCGATGCCGACCGTCACCATGGGTTCGCCGTCCGCGGCGGGGCCGGCGAAGGCCGCCTGCCGGTCCCAGCGCCGGTGGCTCCAGTCCGCGCGGACGCGCAGCTTGCGACCGGAGTCGCCGTCCCACTCGACGGTGAGCCCGTGGGCGCGCAGGACCTCCGCGACCTCCTCCCCGACGGCCGCGAGGCGGACCGGGTGGCTGGACTCGAAGCCGACGTACAGCGAACCGCCGTCGGCCGCGGCGAGGCTCTCCCCGTGGTGGTAGAACGCGTAGCCGCGGGTGGCTGCTCCGCCCGGCTCGGAGTTGCGGACGCCGAGCTCGGCGTCGAGCGCGGCCCTTCCGCAGGTGTCGCAGCAGGTGAAGTCCTCACGCGCGATGATCCCGGACTCGTCCAGGGCGCGGAAGGCGCGGGTGAGGCGTTCGCCGTCGGTGCGGGAGGGCCACCGGCGCTGCCGGTGGCGGTGGTCGGCGAGGGCCGCGTCGACCTGGTCGGGCAGGCGGGCGAGGGCCTCGCGCACCCGCGGGTCGTCGGGACCGGCCCCCTCCTCCAGGGAGTCGAGCAGGTCCGCCCGCGCGTGGTGGAGGATCTCGACGAACCCTCCGCGGCCGGAGGCGACCCGCGCCCGGACGCCCTCCCCCGCGTCGGCGCGGGGGAGGCGGTCGGGTTCCCGGACTTCACTCATCGGTCCAATGTGACAGAAGCCGCCGGGGTTCGGGGCGGGAGGCCCGCCTCCTCGCTGTCCGCATCCGGACAACTACCGCCCCCTGGTCACGGTGGGCGCGGAACCCGCTTTCCGCGCCCGGCACGACCGGGGCGGTTCGCGGAAGGCTGCCCCCGGGAGGTCCGGGCCCGTCCTCACCCGGGTCCGGTCAGCAGCCGGTCGGACATGAGCACGCGTTCGACGCGTTCGTCGCGGACCCGTCGGGCCGACTCGGCGGTGTCGGACAGTGCGGACACGTCCGCCGAGGCGGTGCCGAGGCACCCCGCGGAGACCAGGTGGTCGACGTAGTCGGCGTTCGAGTCCACCGCCTCCTGGCACTGCTCCCATTCCCTGTGGGCCGCCACGGCCTGCTCCACCAGGGCCCCGTACGCGGTGATCTGGGCGACGCGGGCGCGCACCGCCTCCTCCACCGCGCCCAGGTGCTCCCGCTGGGGTCTGAGCGCCTCCCTGACCCTGGGCGACACGGCCCGCTGCCACCGGCGGAGGTGGGCGCGGCGCAGCTCCCTCTGCCGGGAGAGGAGGGAGGCGATCCGCCACTCCTGGTCGCGGAGGACGGCCACCGCCCTGTCGGTGTCCAGAGCCTCCGCGCCGAGGTCGGTACGGGCGTCCGACACCAGGTCGATCGTGCGCTGCACCTCGCCCAGGAGGGCGCGGTCCGTCTCGGCGAGGTCGTCGGGGAGGACGACGAACTGCTGCCGGGGCCCCTGGACGGTCTGCCCCGCCCTCGCCGTGAGGGAGTCGACGGCCACCATGGCGACGAGGACGCCGAACAGCACCCACGGCATGCCGGGGAACGGGTCCTGGGGGACGACCTCCATCAGCCACGCCGGGGTGGTGGCGGCAGTTCCCACCCCGACGAGGGCTCCCGCGGCCCGGACCGCGGGATGGGCGTCCCCGCGGCAGGCCAGGGCCACGACGTAGGCGACCAGGCTGATGCTGACGATCACCATGCCCAGGTACCACCCCGCTGTGAACAGGGCCAGGGCGGTGGTGAAGCCGACCCCGAGCAGCTGGACGCCGCCCTCCCGCAGCCGGGCCCGGCGCCCTGCCGCCTCGGTGTCGTAGCGGCGCGGAAAGCGGTCGGGCGCGCGCGCCTGCCAGGTGACCTCCTCCCGCAGTTCCTCGGGCAGTGAGGGGTCGACGACGGGTCGCGGCCGGATGACGTCCTCACTCATGGGCGGTCCCTCGTGAGTGGTGGGTCTGTCGGGAGGCGGGGCGGGGGCGGGCACCCGGGGAGGAGCCCGACAAACTAGGAGATGCCCACCCCGGGGGCGCCCCGAACCTGCCATCCGGGTCGCCTTTGCCGCGTGGCGCCCACCGATCCGCGGAGGACCGCTCCGAGCTGCGGCGGGCCCGTCAGGCGAACGGGCCCGCCCCTCCCGTCAGGCCGGTCCGTCGTGTCCGGCCGCCACCAGACCGTCGTCGCCCGGGCGCTGCCGGGTGGGGTTGGTGTCCAGCCAGCGCAGCAGACCCTCGGAGACGAGGTCGACGCCGATCCGTCCGGCCCGGCCGTCCAGGTCCCGGAACAGGCACTCGCCGTTGCCCAGGTTGCGCAGGACCGCGAGGTGGTCCTCGGTGGGTTCGACCCCGAGCAGGGCCATGACGCTCTCGACCTCGAAGCGTTCGCTGGAGCGGAACGCGAACACGGAGGACAGGCAGTTGGTCACCTGTTCGTTCAGGAGGTCCCCCGCGTTCTGGGACACGAGGATGAGCGCGGTGTTGCGGGAGCGGCCCATCCGGGACACCTCGGGGACGAGTTTGGCTCCCTCGGGGGTGGAGGTGACCGCCCACGCCTCGTCGAGGAAGATCGCCTTGGGGAGGTGGCGGTCCAGGCCGTTCATCAGGCGGCGGGCGAACTGGGACACCAGGTAGAGCAGGGCGACGGAGAGTCTCTGCTCGTAGGAGTAGTCGTCGCGGCCCACGCCGGAGTCGGGCAGGGTGAGCCCGCCCAGGGTGAACACGGTGGTCCACCCCTCGGTGTCGATCTGCGTCTCGCCCTGCGGGTCGAAGCACAGCGAGGCGAGCCGCATCTCCGACATGGACTGGAGGACCGCGCCCAGGTTGCGGGAGGCGGCGCCAGGCGAGGAGACCAGGTGGTCGACGACCTTGGCGAGGGACGGCTGGGGCTGGTTGGCGACGGCGGCGACCGCCTGGATCATGGCGGACTCGCGCTCCTCGCTCATGCGGGGCAGGAGGAGCCGCAGGGTCTCGGTGGCCATGGTCTTCTTGGCGGCGAGGTCGTCGCCGAACGCGAACGGGTCGAGCAGCCCGGGCTGGGCCGATCCCAGCGACATGGTCCTGGCCTTGCGGCCCCGGCGCTGGAGGAGTTCGATGAGCGATTCGGCGTCGCCCTTGGGGTCGATGGCGGCGACGGTGACGCCGCGCAGGGCCAGCTGGTAGATGAGCAGGAGCGCGAGGGTGGTCTTGCCGCCGCCGGGCTCGCCGGTGATGGCGATGGCGGTGGGGCGGTTGCGCGCGGCGGCGACCATCGGGTCGAAGTGGACGATGGAGCGGGCCCGGCCGATGCTCTCGCCGATGTAGGGGCCGACCCAGCCGCCGCCGCTGTGGTCGACGCGGTCCCCGACGTCGACGGTGGCGGTGGGCATGCCGCCCGCGATGGTGCGCAGCGGCTGGCGCTGGGCGTATGCCTGGAGCCGGATGCGGTCCCCGGGCAGGGACTCGTTGAACAGGGAGAACTGGTCCCCGGTGGAGTTGATGACGTCGATGCCGATGTCGCGGTAGTGCTCGACCACGGCCTCGACCTGTTGGACGAGGAGGCGCTCGGTGGGCGCGGACACCATGAGTCTGTGCCAGCCGTAGACGAAGGGCAGGCGCTCCTTGGTGATGCCGTGCTCCAGCATGCGGGCGGCGTCGATCTGCTCGGCGAGCGCGATGGGGGCCTCCACCCCGGCCTCGCGGATGTGCGCGTCCATGTCGCGGGCGTGCGCGAGTTTGCGGCCGACGTCCTTGGAGGCCTTGGCGGGAGGGATGAGCTTCATCCGCAGGGACACCTCGACCGGGAAGGGCAGCGAGTCGGCGTGGTGCAGCCACGGTTCACCGTCCGGGAAGGGCATCAGGTCCGGGAACCGGGCGAAGGACAGGAACGCGACGTGGGTGGATCCGGAGGGCTGTTCGAGGCGGAGCATGGAGCGGCCGTTGTGGACGACCCCGTCGACCAGTGCCTCGATCTCGCCGCGCCCCCAGGTGCGGCGGCCCGCGGCGGAGGGGCGGACGTCCTCGGCGCTGCCGCTGACGGAGTGCCGGATGAGCCAGGCGATCTCGTCGGAGGTCGCGTGGCGCGCGTGCAGGGAGCTGGCGGCCAGGGCGCGGCCGAGCCGCTCGGACTGGTCGGTCCAGCGGGCGATCTCCTTGTCGTCCACGGCGTCGTCGTTGATGCCGAGGGCCTCCTCGGTGCGCTGGTAGGCACCGAAAACCTGGGAGAACAGGCCGAGCCCGGTACCGGAACCCCGCAGGCCGAGGCGGACGCCGAGGTAGACCTCCTTGGTCCAGAAGTCCTTGGCCCACACGTGCCGGTACATCTCGTCGAGGTAGTCGTACCAGCCGGCCCCCGAGTCGGAGGTGCCGTCCAGGGTGGTCGCCCACTGCGCGGCCGGGTAGGTGCGGTGGGCGACGCGCAGGTGGACCTCGGCGTCGTTCATGCGGATGGCGGCGAGGGCGATGGTGATGTTGGTGGCGAGGGCCTGGCGCTCCTCCGGGGTGGTGAACTCGTACGACACCGTCGGCAGCCGGAAGTAGGCCCAGGCCTCGTTGTCACTGAAGAGCACGCGGTCGTCGAAGTAGCGGACCGCGAGGCGGGTCGCGCCGCGGGTCCCCCTGGTGCCGGTCATCTCTGAGCCCTTCTGGTCGCGTCGCGTGTCGGGGTGCGTCCGGAAGGCGGACGCACCCGGGCCTGCCGCCTGTGCCGCCTTCCATAGTGGAGCATCGTGCCGGGGCCGTAGAAGCGGACGGGGTTACGGCGCGCCAGAATCCCGAGGAAAACGTCTCAGGGCCCGTGCGGGCGTCGTCCGCAGCCCGGTGGAGGCGCCGGTGGGGGTTTCCCCTGCGGTCCCGGTGGCGGGAGGGGTCCCGGGCTCCGTGCCGACGCACCGTGTCCTCCTGTGGCAGTGCCCCCGTCGTGCCCCGCCCACGCCCTTCGGCCACACCCGAACCCGTGTCCCCTCCCCTCGCTCGGCTCACCACTGCCCCGGAGGCGCTCCCGTACACGAGCGGGCCCGCCTCCCCTGGAGGGAGGCGGGCCCCGTCGACCGCGGGCGGTCGGTCACCGGTGGTACCCGGTTCAGCAGGCGGAGTCGATGGTGCCCTGGATGGAGGACTTCTCCGTGGACGTCACGGTGAGGTCGTACACGTACTTCACGTTGATCCAGGACTTGACGTAGTCGCAGTGGACGGTGGTGTTGGTCGGCATCCACTGGGACGGGTCCTTGTCCCCCTTGGACCCGTTGCTGGACGGGGTGGCGAGCCACAGCTGCGAGCTGGTCACGTCGTTGGCGAAGTCGGCGCGCTGGGACGTGGTCCAGTCGGCGGCCCCCGTCTTCCACGCCTCGCTCAGCGGCACCTGGTGGTCCACGCTGATGTCGGAGGGCTGGTCGTACACCCAGGAGTCGTCGAAGGCGCTGTACCAGCTGCCGGACGTCGGCTGGCAGTCGTCGTTGGTGACCACGTCGTGGCCGTCGCGGAGCAGGACGACCTGGCGGGCGGTGCAGGGGCTGTCGACGACGTTCCAGTGCGGGAAGAGGCTGCGGTCGTAGCCGGTCTGCGGTCCCTTGGCCGCGACGGTGAGGGAGTTGAGCTGGGTCTGGGCCGCGGAGGTGCTGGGGATGTTGGGCGGCAGGACGTGGTCGGCGGCCGCGGGGGCGGCCCATCCGAGGACGGCGGCGAGGGTCGCCGCGGCGGCGGTCGCGATCACGCGCGAAACCGCACGGGGGAAGGGGGTCACGTTTTCTCCTCTTGAGCGGGTCGAGGAAACAAGGACCCCACTACTCTGGGGTAATACGGCCTCTCGCGCCAGTCCCGGACGGGGAATTCACGCCTGATCGGACGTTGTTTCGGGGAGACGGAACACTTACTTGTGAATCAACCCCTGTGCCAAATACGTGTGATCCAGCACACGCCCGAATCGCCCAGGGTGACGGCGTGTTTCGGCGGATGCGAGCACGGCGGGTCGACCTGCATCGACGGCGGGGCTGTCCGGCCGACGACCACCCGGAGTGACACAGGGCAGGTGGACGTGGCGAACCGGGGCATCGGGGACGCCCTGGAGAAGGGAGCCGCCGCAGAGGGGGCGGCTGTTTTGGCCCATAAGTGAAACCGTCGTACCCGGAAAGGTAACCGACAAACACGGGAGCCAGAATCGATTCGGGAAATGCCGTCCGTTGTTTGTTAAGTTCGCATGTCGTAGGGAACGCCGTCTACCTCAGAGAGGACGAACCCCACGAGGGGACAGGCCATGACTCTCCTGATCGACATCCCGACCGCGGACGAGTACCCGACCCGCAAGGCCCACGAACCAGCCCTTCTCTACCGCAGGTCGCCCACCGTGTGGGGGTCTGCCGACGGCGGCCCCTTCTCCGCCGAGGAGATCGCGGACTACGACAGGCGCGGCTACACCCAGATCGACTCCCTCGTCAGCGGCGAGGAGGTCCAGGCCTACCGCGCCGAACTGGAGCGGCTGTCGGCCGACCCCGCTCTGCACGGGGACGACCGCGTGGTCGTCGACCCCGAGACGGGCAGGGTCCAGTCCGTCTTCGGAGTGCACGGCCTCAGCGACGTCTTCGCCTCGCTGGTCAACGACCCGCGCCTGGTGGAGCGCGCACGGCAGATCCTCGGCTCCGACGTGTACGTGCACCAGAGCCGCGTCAACCACAAGCCCGGCTTCGGCGGCGGCGCGTTCTTCTGGCACTCCAACTTCGAGACCTGGCACGCCGAGGACGGCATGCCGCGTATGCGGGCGGTGAGCTTCTCCGTCGCCCTGACCGAGAACCACCCCCACAACGGCGCCCTCATGGCCATCCCCGGTTCGCACCGCACGTTCGTGTCGTGTGTGGACCCGTCCCCGAGCCCGCACCACCGGACCCCGCCCAAGACGCGCGGCGTCGGGGTGCCCGACGAGAGTTCGCTGTCGCTGCTGGCCCACCAGCACGGCATCGAGGTGCTCACCGGGCCCGCGGGCGGAGCGACCGTGTTCGACTCCAACTGCATGCACGGTTCGGGGGACAACATCACGCCGCACCCGCGGTCGGACGTGTTCGTGGTGTTCAACAGCGTGGACAACGCCTGCACCGCGCCCTTCGGCTCCTCCGGGCCCCGCCCGGAGCACATCGCCTCCCGGGACTTCTCCCCCGCCGGGCGCTGAACCACCGCCGCGCGGACGGGCCCCGCTCCCGCCCGTGCGGCGGTTCACCACCGCTCCGTGACGCGTCGGTGCCCGGAGCCCTCTGAGGGCTCCGGGCACCGACGCGCGCCCCGGGGCGGGCGTGCCCGGCGGCCCGGACGCGAAGGGAGCGCCCGGCCGCCCCTACCGGACCAGTGCGTTGACGAGGACGCCGCCGAGCGCGCCGTGGGCGCGCTTGGTGGCCGGGCGCAGGGCGCCGACGTCGATCTTGGTGTAGGACGAGCCCAGGTGGTCGTCCCACGGGATGCGGACGATGGCCCGGCAGCGCCCCCGCGCGACCCGCTCGGCGGCGTCGACGTCGTTGAGGCTGCGCTTGCTGACGCCGTTGACGACGAGCACCGAGTTGGCGCGCAGCGCGTTGTAGCCGTTGCCGTCCAGCCAGTCGAACGTCATCGAGACAGCCCGTTCTGCGTCGGCGTTGGCCGGGGCCACCAGCACGAGACCGTCGGCGACCGGGAGGGCGCGCGCCACCCCGGTGGCCGCCGGGTCCAGGAGGGTGACGCCGTAGAACGAGCCGAGCAGGGACGCCAGCTGGCCGTAGTCCCGGTCGTCGAGGGTCTGGACGTAGGGGTCGTCCAGGGTCTGGACGACCTCCAGGCCGGTTCCCGACTGGCTGGTGTAGTCGCTCATCCGGGAGTAGTCCCCGATCGCGTCCGCGTTGGCGAGCAGGGCGGTCAGGGTCTCCGGGGTCTGGGCGCCGACCCTGCGGGAGAGGCCGTTGGGGCCGGGGTTGACGTCGACCGCGACGACCAGGTCGTCGCGGTGCGCGGCCAGGGTGTGGCCGATCATCAGCGTGGTGACCGTCTGTCCCGCTCCGCCCGTGCATCCCAGGACGACGAGGCTGCGCGGACCGTCGAGCGGGGTGCGCAGCCGCTCGATGTCGCTGGGGGGCAGGTCCGACCGGACGGGCGCCGCCCCTCCGGTGACGACCTTGGCCAGCCGGCGCCAGCCCCGGGTGCCTCCGGACTCGCTGCCGCCGGGCTCGCCGCGGGCGGGCTCCTCGGGTTCACGGACCGGCTCGGGCGGCAGGACCCGCTGCGACGGGACGCCGTTGGGCGTGTCGCCCAGGCGTTCCTGTTCGCCGGTGCCGTGGTCGAGTTCCAGCTGGGGTTTGGGCTCCCTCGCGGCCGGCTCCGGCTCGTCGCCCGGGACGGGCTGCCCGAAGAGCTGACCGAGCTTGCGGGCGTTCTGGGCGACCCGGTGGAAGACGCCGTCTCCGGGGTCACCGTCGCGGGTGTCCTGGCCGGGGTGGGTCTCGTGGCCGGGGTGGGTGTCCTGCTCGCCACCGTGTGCCCGGGCGTCCTGTCCGGCGGCGCCGTCGCGGACGCCGTCGGCCGGCGGGGCGGCGGCGGTGCCCGTCCCGTGGGACCACAGGTCCTCGGAGCCGGCCCTCTCCGCCGCGAGCGCCCCGGCCATGCTGGGGTTGCCCCGGGGATCGCGCGCCGCGCGCTCGCGCCCGGCCGTGTCGGCCCGGCCCTCGGTGCGGGCGTCCCCGTCGGAGCGCGCCCCCTCCGCGGGTCGCGCGTCCTCCACCGTGCCGGTGGCGCGCATGCTCCACCTCGTACGCGAGGAGGCTTCGTCGGAGTCGGCCCCGGAACCGGCCGCCTCGGCACGGGCGGTCTCGGAGCGGGTACCCGCCTGGCGCACACCGTCCGTTCGGGCCTCCGGGGTGTCGGCGGCGCGCCGCACGCCCCTGCCGTCCTCCGCTCCGAGGGTGCGCCGGTCGTCGTCGCCGTGACCGGCCGACCGCCGGTCCGTGTCGCGCCCCGCCGCGGCGCGGCGGCGGGCCAGGGCCGCGGCCTCGGCCTCCTCCAGGTCGGAGACGGTGCGTCGGCGCGCCGCCTCGGCCCCGGGGTCCGCCCACACGTTGCGGTCGGCGCGTTCGGGTTCGTCGCGGACCTCGACGAAGCTGACGAGCTCGCCGGTCCCGTGGTCGAGCTGGGTGGGTGGTTTGGGCTCGTCGGTCGGAGGGGTCGGGTCCGGTTCGATCTGCTCCGTCTCCGGAGCCGCCGCAGCCGTCTGCGGCGCGGCCGTTTCGGTCGCCCTTTCCGTGTCGGGAGCGACGGCGGTGTCGGAAGCGTCGGCGGCCCCGGGCGTGGCGGTGGCGTCCTCGCGCAGCTCGCTGGCCGGGATCACCGGGTTCCCGCGGTCGCCGACCTTGGGCTGGTCCGGGTGGCGCTTCTTCCCGTCCTCGAACCACTCGGCGGGGTCGCGGGGGGTGTCCCGCTCGGTGCTGGGTACGGCGTCGGCGAACTTGGGGCGGGGCGGCGCCGGCGTGTCGGCGGTGATGAGGTGCCGGTCGAGCACGGACATGTGCGCGTCCCACTCCGGGCCCCGGTCCTCCGGCTCCTCCTCGGGCGGCCTGGACATGGCGTCGTGCTCGCCGGTGCCGTGGTCCAGCTCCAGCGCCGGGACGGCGTCCACGGCACGGGGGGCTCCGGCCCGGCGCGCGGTGTCCTCCGCGCGCTGCGGTTCGGGGTCCTCGGTGGAACGGGTGCTGGCGTCCTGCGCCCCGTCGGCGGGGGCCGACGGGGCCCCGGAGGAGACGGCCGCGGGGACCGCCCCGGACGCGGTGGGGGTGGTGTGCTCCTCGGAGGCACGGGGGGCGTCGTCGTCCGCGCCGTCCGGCTCGGCGGCAGGCCCCGCCGCGTGCGGCGGCGCCTGCTCGGCACCGTCGTCGCGGTCCTCCTCCACCGGGGCGGCGGAGGCCGGGGGCAGCCAGGGCAGGGCGGTCTCGGCGGCGGGCCGTCCCGTCGCGGCCGCGAAGCGGGCCGCGTAGTCGGACAGGTCCGCGTGCTCGGCGGGGTCCTCCTTGCCCTGCTCCTCCCCGAGGTCCCACGGGGCGGCGTGCGGGCGGCCCCGGCGGCGCGTGCGCTCCTCGGCCCTCTCCGCCGCGGGGGATCCCTTCCCCCGGGCGGGGTCCGCCGCCTGTTCCGGAAGGCCGAGGCCCTGGGCCCGGACCTGGCGCTCTTCCCGGGGGCCCCGCTCGCGCACCTGGTCGGTGCGGCGCTCCTCCAGGTCCTTGGCGACCTGGATCCCCTGGGTGCGGCCGCGCAGGCGCCGCGCGGCGGGCGACTCGTCCTCCGGCCCGGGGTCGGGGGCGGACATGACCTCCTCGGCGCGGCGGCGCTCCCGGACGGGGTTGCGCCTCCCGGCGGGGGACACCGCGTCGGCGACCTCGTCCCGGCTCAGCGCGCCGGTGTCACCGACGGAGTAGGCGCTCTTGGAGGTGAGGCCGACGGGGGTCTCACCGGAGGAGGCGCGCAGGTTCGCGAACCACGCCTCACTGTCGCGGTGCTCGTCGTTCTCGGTCGCGTACAGCCGGTCGTCGCCGAACCCGTCCGCTCCCCCGCCCTGGTCGTGTTCCTCGTCGCGGTCGGGGGCCTCCGGGGAGGCCGGAGGCGCGGGTTGGAGGGCCAGCCCGAAGTAGTTGAGCACGCGGCGGCCGACGCCTCGGCGCGGGCCCTCCGGCGTGCCGGGGTCCCCGGTGGTCGCCGGGTCGGCCTCGAACGCGCGGGGGTTCTCGCTCCAGGCGTCCGCCGGAGCGCGGTCGTCGGGTTCCGCGCGGGCGGCGACGGAGACCGGGATCCGCTCCTCGCGCGCGGGGGCCCCGGCCTCCCTCGGCGCGGACGTGCCCGCGAGTTCCGGAGCCCGCTGTTCCCTGCGGGACTCGGCCGCGTCCCGGAGGGCGGGCCGGGACGATCGTGCGTACGCGTCCCCGGTGAGGACGCGTCCGGCCGCGGGCAGCGCGGGGGCGGCGGAGGCGCGCGCCGGCACCCGCTCCTCCTCCCGCACGTGCTCCGGGTCGGCTTCGGCCGGGGCCCGTTCGGGCACGGCCGGGGTGTAGGCGGGTGCGTCCTCGACAGTCGGCGCCGACGCGGACGCGGGTTCGGCCACACCGCGCAGCGGGGGCGCGGTGTCGGGGGTGAGGCGCAGGGGGGCGGTGTCCTCGACGGGGGCCTCGGCCGGCTCGGCCCCGGTCTCCACGGCGTGGCGCTCGGCGCGGCGGCGCCCGGGCATGGCGAGCGGACCCGCCTCGGGGTCCCGGTGCCACACGCGCACCGCCACGCGGACCTCGGACGGCTCGTACTCCGGGGCCAGGCGGGTGTAGACCCTGGCCTCGGCGAGGAAGCGCGCCTGGGAGATGAGCAGTTCGGTGAGCCGCTTGCCCTCGACGACCGGCCGTGTGGCCAGCACCGTGATCACCCCGGGGGGCACGACCCAGAGAACCAGGTGCCAGCCGTTGCCGAACGCGAAGGGCGCGTTGAGGATGCTGAGCAGGACCACCCAGAGCGCGAACACGCCCAGGGCGACCCCGAACGTGCCCACCGGGAGCGGCATGGGCAGCCGGAAATCGTAGAGCTTGTACAGCCGCTTCTCGATACGCCAGATGTTGGTGTACGTGGGCAGATCCACGTTCCCGGCCTCCCTCGCCTATTCCGTCGATACGCCCATCGCTCGGGCGAGCGCCACTGCGATGACCTCGATGATGCCGGGGACGTAGAACACGATCCCGATGAAGATCGCCAGGATGATGAACTGCGCGAAGCGTGTGATCTCCCTGGTGAACAGGAAGAACACCGCCACGATGGACACGATGACGAGGAAGAGCGGCCCGAAGAAGCCGCGCAGGAAGTCGGCCAGGCCACCGGTGTCGGGGGCGTTCTCCGTCGGGGTCGTCTCGACCGCGAGGAGGAGCAGGTCGGTGGCGCCGACGGCATGGAACACGTCCGGTGTGGATGACAGCAGGGGGAGCATGTCAGGCGCCGTCCTCCGCTGTCGTGACTGGTGTGCTCATGGTTCTTCTCGTCTCCTTGCCTACTGGCCCCGTCACTCGCCGAACGAGCGAGGGGCGCCCTGGATGTCGCGGACGTGCCACTCGGTTCCGGAGTTCACGACCGTGACCAGGTAGTTCTGCGTCACCTGTCCGGCTTCGGCCCCGTCGGAGGCCGGGACGCTCCACGTGACCGTGGTCGCTACCTGTCGTACGTCATCATCCACGTTCGGGGACTGTGATGGCACCGTCATATCGGACAGTTCCACGAATTCCAGACTGTTCTCCGGAAGTGGGGCGATGGTGACGCCCGGTTCGACGTAGCGTTCCAGGTGCGCGGGCTCCCCCGCGTAGGCCTCGAAGAAGCCCGGCAGCACCTCCGTGAGCTGCTCGCCGGCCTGCGGGTCGGTCTCGAAGGAGGCGCCCTCCGGCAGGCTGGCCCGGGTGGGCGGGGCGAGGAAGGCGGGGGTGCCGGCCACCACGAGGGACTCCCCGTCGGCGTAGACGGGCACGTCCATGCGCATGGGTTCGCCGTTGACGTCGGCCCGCACGATGACGGAGGCGTTGTGGTCGTCGTGGACGTCCACGGCGACGACCGTGAGGTTGTCCCCGGTGAGGCTGTCCACGGGGACGTCGAGCGCGGCGGCCTCGCCCTCGGGGACGAACGCCGCCAGGGCCGACAGGCGGGCCTCGGAGTCGGAGGTGTCGAGGTAGGTGTCGGCGAAGCGGAGCCCGAAGGCCGCGGCCGCCGTCTCCGGGTAGGCGGGCTCCTCGGTCTGCTCGGGCTCGCCCGAGGCCGTGGGCAGGGCGAACCCGCCGCGCAGGGGGAACCAGATGCCGTTGAAGATGACGACGATGATGAACGCCCACAGGACGGCGCGTCCCACGCCCACCCACCAGCGCCCGCCCGACCCGGCACGGGGCCGTCGGGTTCGGGGGGCGTCGAACTCCATCTCGTCGCCCTCCCGGTCACGTACGGCGGTGCCGCGTCGTGACGCCTTCGCCATCCCCGCCTCCTGCACACAGTTCCGAGCCGCCCGCTCCGGACGGCGTATCCGCCAAGCCTTGTCTACCCCATCCCTATAGTGAGGCATTGTGGGGGTTGGGAGCTGCCTCCGTGACTCCGCGTTTCCCCGCCAACAGTGCAATGCGCACACCGACAGAACCTCGCAAAAGGTGCATATTACGGCAATGACTCATGGAACTCGTGGTGGGGCCGTGCACGTCCGCGCCATTAGGGTTGGCCCGGAAAGCGATTAGTCACTCGGCAGGGAGCAAGGTCTGTCCCCCGGGGGCAGGAAACCGTTGACGGGATGTAACCGGGATCTCCTTCCGGAGGCTCCGAAACCCTGCGCAGGGGCCCCTGAGGCGCCACCCCGACCACACCGTCCTCCGCCGTCACCCCAGTAACGCGCGACGGCTCTCGGGGGCCGGCCGCCCCCGATGCCTATGATGGCGCGATGATCCCCCGCCGCCCCCTCGCACGGGCCCTGCTGGCCCTCTACGGCGCAGTGGTCGCCGTCCACCTCTGTGTCCAGTGGTTCGACGCCGACGCCTGGTCCCGTCCGACACAGGCTCTGCTGATGCCCGTCCTCGCCGCCGTCCTGCTCGCGGAGGCGGCCCGCCCGGGCGAGCGCCTCACCGCCCTGACCGCGGTCGCCCTCGGCCTCTCCTGGCTCGGCGACACCGCCCCGGCGACGGCCTCGGGCGACACCGCGTTCCTACTGATGGTGGGCTGCTTCCTCGTCGCGCAGGTGGTGTACGCCGTCGCCTTCCTGCCCCTGCGCGCGGACAGCGCCCTCCACCGCCGGCGGGCTCTGCTCGTCCCCTACGCCGCCGCCGTGGGCGGGCTGGTCCTGGCCTGCGCGCCCGGGGCGGGAGGCCTGCTGCTCCCCGTGCTCGCGTACGGCCTCTGCCTGGGTGTCGCGGCGGTCCTCGCCACGGGGGTGCACCCGCTCGCGGGGGCGGGCGGCGCGCTGTTCCTGGTCTCCGACGGCCTGATCGCGCTCGGGGCGTTCGCTCCCGGGTTCGACCTGCCCCGGGACGGCTTCTGGGTGATGCTCACCTACGCCGGGGCGCAGGTGCTGCTGGTGCTCGGAGTCCTGGCCCGGCTGCGGGCGCGGGAGCGGACCGCCGGCACGGCCCCGGAGACGGTCGGCAGAGCGTGAGGGGCCGCGTGCCGCCGTGGTCACGGCGGTACACGGCCCCTCGGGCGTGCTGCTGGTCGGCTCGTCCGGTCAGACGTTGAAGCGGAACTCCACCACGTCGCCGTCGGCCATCAGGTACTCCTTGCCCTCCATGCGGACCTTGCCCGCCGAGCGGGCGGTCTGCATGTCGCCCGCGGCCACGAGGTCGTCGAAGGAGACCACCTCGGCCTTGATGAAGCCGCGCTGGAAGTCGGTGTGGATGACGCCCGCGGCCTCGGGGGCGGTCGCGCCCTTGCTGATGGTCCAGGCGCGGGCCTCCTTGGGCCCCGCGGTCAGGTAGGTCTGGAGGCCGAGGGTGTCGAAGCCGACCCGCGCGAGCTGCGCCAGGCCCGACTCGGTCTGCCCGAGGGACTCCAGGAGTTCCTGCGCCTCGTCGTCGTCCAGCTCGGCCAGCTCCGCCTCGATCTTGGCGTCGAGGAAGATCGCCTCGGCCGGGGCGACCAGCCCCTGGAGCTTGGCGCGCAGCGCCTCGTCGGCGAGCTCGTCGGTGTCGAGGTTGAACACGTAGATGAACGGCTTGACCGTGAGCAGGCTCAGTTCGCGCAGCCGGTCCAGGTCGATGCCCTCGGCGGCCGACAGCGACGTGCCGCCGTCGAGGACCTCCTGGGCCTCGCGGGCGGCCTGGAGCAGTTCCTGGGCGCCCTTGTCCTTGGCGTTGCGCTTGGCGTCCTTCTCCAGGCGCGGGATCGCCTTCTCCAGGGTCTGGAGGTCGGCGAGGATCAGCTCGGTGTTGATGGTCTCGATGTCGCGGGACGGCTCGACGTCGCCGTCGACGTGCGTGACGTCGGGGTCGTCGAAGGCCCGGATCACCTGGCAGATGGCGTCGCTCTCGCGGATGTTGGCGAGGAACTTGTTGCCCAGCCCCTCACCCGTGGAGGCGCCGCGCACGATGCCCGCGATGTCGACGAAGTCCACCGTCGCCGGGAGGATCTTCGCCGAACCGAAGATCTCGGCCAGCGCGCCGAGCCGGGTGTCGGGCACACCCACGACCCCGACGTTGGGCTCGATGGTCGCGAACGGGTAGTTCGCCGCCAGAGCGTCGTTCTTGGTCAGGGCGTTGAAGAGGGTGGACTTGCCGACGTTGGGCAGGCCGACGATCCCGATAGACAGACTCACAAGGCCAGAGTCTATGCGGACCGGCGGGTGGCCCGGTCCGCCGCCGCGGGGATCGGGACCAATCGCCGAAACGCAGTGCGCAGGTGCCACTACGCGCAGTAGGTTGCGAACAACGTCTCCGGGGACCGGGGGCGGGAACGCCCGGGGCGCGGCCGTGTGCCGCACCCCGGCCTCTCGACCCCCGTCCCCGGCCGAAACACGGGGGCCGCGGCATCCGGTGGACGTCCGGTCGGCGCCGGGCGGCGGGGCACCGGACACGGGGGCGTGTCCGGCGGGAACTCTCGACCGTCCCGGCGCGACCCGACGCGACGGTCCGCCGGGCACGCCCGGGGCTCCGCACGACGGCGCAGCCCCGCCGCGGAGGCGGGGTTCTCCGCTCACCCACCCCTGCCACGGCCCCGTCCCTGGGGAGGACAACTGTGGTCACCGATCAGCTCCGGGCGCTCGTGCGCCGCTACCCGCTCGTCCGCTTCGCGACCCGGCAGGTCCGCGTGCGCCTGCCCAGAGGGCTGGGCGGGCTGGACCCCGAGCGCGTCCCGCCGTGGAGCCGCCTCGTCACCTTCGCCCTCCCCCGGCTGGAGTCGGACACCCGCGGGATCGGCCCGGACAGCCTCACACTGCGCCTCCGCGGCGACCTCACGGTGCCCCGGCGCCTGTCCGTGTCCGGCCTGGCCCGGCACGAGCCCGGCAGCCTGGCCTGCTTCCTCGCCATGCTCGACCACACGCGCCCCGGCGCGGTGCTCGACGTGGGGGCGGGTGTGGGCGTCTACTCCGTGCTGGCCGCCGCTCGCAGCAGCCGTCCCGTGTTCGCGTTCGAGCCCACGCCGGAGGTGGCCTCGGCCGCCCGCGCGATGTCGTCGTCCGGGGACCTGGGGGTCACCGTGGTGGAGTTGGCGCTGAGCAACCACAACGGCACCGCCCACCTGCGCCGGGCGGGGCACAACGACACGTGCAACACGCTGGTGCACGCCGCCCGCGGGGGCCTTTCGTACATCACCGTGGGCGTGACGACCCTGGCGCGGTGGAACGAGTCCGCGTCCGTGGCCCCGGCGGTCGTGAAGATCGACACGGCCGGCACCGAGCCCGACGTGGTCGCCGGGGGGCTGGAGGTGCTGCGCCGGTACCGGCCGTGGATGCTGGTGAAGGTGAGGCCCGACCGGGGGGTCGAGGAGAGGCTGATGGCCCTGCTCGACCTGCTGGAGTACACGTGGTACCCGGTGGGAGCGAAGCCCCCCTACCGGCCGCGCGCGGAGATCGCCGGACGGGCCTCCCCCGCGCGGGAGCGGATGTGGCTGTTCACCCCCGAGCCGGTGCCCTCGGGGTTCTGGCCGTCGGTGGCCGGTTGGCGGAGGGCCCTCGAAGCCTGCACCCCGGCCTCCAGGGGCTCCTGAGGGCCGCCGCGGGGCGCGGACCGCGATCCGGTCCCGCGCCCCGCGCCTCCCGGGCCGCGGCGCCCAGGGGGCCCGGTCGTCGGGGCCGGGGCGGCCGCGCCGTCTACAGCCGGGCCCGGGCCGTGCCGGACACCGCCTCGCGTCCGAACGGGGCCCGGCCCCGCATCCACTCCAGGAGGGCGTCGAGCAGGGCCGCGGGTTCGTCGCGGTGGACGCAGTGGCCCGCGCCCCGGACGACCCTCACGGTGAAACCGCGCTCGGTCAGCGCCTGCGCCGCCCGGGGGTCGACGGTGATGCCGTTCCCCGCGCGCAGGACGAGGGAGGGGACGGCGGGCCCCGCCGGGAGGAAGTCCCTACCGGCGATCTCGGAGGCGACGAAGTCGAAGAACGCGGGGTCGAAGGAGGCGAAACCGCTGAGCTCCCTCTCCACGTCCTCGTCGCTCCAGCGGGGGTTCATCTGGCGCACGCCCGCGACGTCCGCGGTGGCGAACACCCTGCGCATGCGCGTACCCGCGTCGTCGGCCATGGTCGGGATGCGGAACGCCGGGTCGACGTAGACCGCCCGGCCGGGCCTGAGCCGCTCGACGGCCAGCGAGAGGGCCACCCCGCCCATCGAGTGGCCGACGATCACGTCGAGCCCGGTGGGGAGGGAGTCCGCCAGGTCGTCTCCGAGAGCCTGGACGCTGTAGGGGCCGCGCGGGCTGCGGCCGTGGCCGCGCATGTCGACGCCGAGCACCCGGTGCCCGCGCTCGACGAGTTGCGCCTCGATGGCGTGCCAGGTCTCGTGGTGGGCCATCGCCCCGTGGACGAGGGCGATGGTGTGGTCTCCGGTGCCGCTGCTGTAGGTCTCCAGTCGCATGGGAGGGGGACTCCTTGGATATGAGGTACTGCCGAGGGATCCGGGGCCGGAGAGGGATTCCGGCCGCCACGTACGGGGGTCTCCAGGGTCTCGAAGACTTTTGCACAAGGAAAGGAAATGTCCGGATGCGGACTTCGGTCCGTACCTTTTCCTTCCTTCCGGAACCCCGGCCGGGGCGGTGCCGGTACCCTGCCCACCGGGCAGGACGGCCGCGCGACCCCGGCCCGCCCCCGGCGTCGCCGGGCCGGCGGGGCCCCGAGCGCGACGGCGCCGTGCGTGCCCGGCGCCGCGGCGGTCGGGTACTGACGCGGGTGCGCGGGCGCCGCGGCGGGGAGGGATCGCGGGCGGGCGTGCCACGAGCGGCCCACCGCGCCGGCCGGCCCCGGCCTCCCGCGGCCTCGGGTCCCGGGCCGGCGGACATGCCGGACTTGGCCGGTCTGCTCACCGATGTACTGCGTGGCGGGGAGACCGGGGCGCGCGACGGCTGACACCATGGTGCGCCATGGACGGTCTCGCACTCGTACTCATGCTCCTGGTCGGCCTGGCGATCGGCGTCGCCGTGGGCTGGATCCTCGCCCGCGGACGGGACGCCGAGGCGCGGGCGGACGCACGCGCCGCCGAGGAGCGCGCCGCCTACGTCGAGGAACAGCTCGGGGACCGGTTCCGCGCCCTGTCGGCACAGGCCCTGGACCAGACCAACCAGCGCTTCCTGGAGCTCGCGGAGGGGCGTCTGCGCGCGGTCAGCGCCCAGGCCGGCGGCGACCTGGACGAGCGGCGGCGGGCGGTGGAGCGCATGGTGGAGCCGCTGACCGAGACGCTGAGCCGGGTGGAGCGGCAGCTGCGGGAGGTGGACGCGGGGCGGGTGGCCGCCCACGCGGAGCTGGCCAAGCAGGTGGAGTACGTGCGCGAGGGGTCGGAGCGCCTGCGGGACCAGACCCAGTCCCTGGTGACGGCACTGCGCAGGCCCGAGGCGCGCGGCCGGTGGGGCGAGTTGCAGCTGCGCCGGGTGGCGGAGCTGGCGGGGATGGGCTCCCACTGTGACTTCGAGGAGCAGGCCGCGACGCGGGACGGGTCGCAGCGCCCGGACATGGTGGTGCGCCTGGCCGGCGGCAAGAACATCGTGGTGGACTCCAAGGTGCCCCTGTCGGCGTACCTGGACGCGGTCGAGGCGGGCCGGGAGGAGGCGGTGGAGGAGCGCCTGCGCGCGCACTCGCGGCACCTCCGCACGCACGTGGACCAGCTCGCCGCCAAGTCGTACTGGGCGGCGTTCACCCCGGCTCCGGAGTTCGTGGTGCTGTTCATCCCGGGGGAGGCGTTCCTGGCTCCGGCGCTGGAGCACGACCCCGAGCTGTTGGAGCACGCGATGGCCCGGCGGGTCCACATCGCGACGCCGACGACCCTGATCTCCCTGTTGCGGACGGCGCAGTACGCGTGGCAGCAGGAGGCGCTGAGCGAGAACGCGCGGGCGGTGTTCGACCTCGGCAAGCAGCTGCACGCCCGGCTGGGCAAGCTGGGCGGTCACGTGGAGGGCCTGGGTCGGGCGCTGACCCGGACCGTGAGCGCCTACAACCAGACGGTGGGGTCGCTGGAGAGCCGTGTACTCGTGACGGCGCGGCGGTTCGGGGAGCTGGGCCTCGTGGACGGCGAGCTGGACAGGCCGACGGGCGTCGAGGAGCGTCCGCGCACGGTGGCCGCTCCCGAGCTGGCCGGGGAGGACGTGTTCGGGGACGACGGCGGCGGAGCCGACCGACACGCACCGGGCGGGTCGACGCCGGACGGCTCGTCCGCCGGGGAGCGGGGTGACGTCCTCGGGTCGGATTTCGACCCGGGTGACCGAAAGGACACCGATGTCGATGACATTCGGCATGCGAATAACTGGAGCAATGACTCGACCCAAAAAGAGTCCCGAGAGAGGGTGTACGACTCGTGAACCGATCGGTTGTCGCAGGTCACCCACCCCGACCGAGGACAACTCGGACGGCCGAAACCAAAACGTCAGAACCGCACCACCCCATCCTGGTGTCCAACGGGTGGAAGGCGTGTTCGAGGCGGATAGGGCAAGTGACCGAAATGGCGACACGATCCTCGGAAAAGACAGCGAACACATACCAGAAGTGACACACTAAACACCGTGAGTAACACACTTGGGAGGCGGACGACTATGCCCCCGCGAAAGGCGGACGGTCCGGAGCCCGGGCACGCACCGTACTTCGTGCGGCCCGACGACCGCGGCCGGGACGCGTCGGGTGCCAGGAGGAGAGCGCGCGCGGCCCCGAAGGCCCCGGAGGGGAACCCCGTCCGGCGGCCCCCGCGCCTGACCGGGCGGGGCGGCGTCCTGATCATCGCCGTGCTGAGCTTCGCCGGGACCATGATCGCCCAGTGGACGGGCTTCCCCACCGCGCCGGGCATCGCGTTCACCGTCGCGTGCCTGGCCACCGCGTCCGTGGTCCGACCGGCCGACCTGCTGTCCCTGTCGGTCAGCCCGCCCATCGCGTTCTTCGTGGCCGTGGTCGCCGCCGAGAGCGTGCTCGCCCTGGGCAACGAGGGGTTCGCCCGGGTCCTGCTCCTGGGGCTGGCCTCGCGGCTGGCCGAGGTCGCCCCGTGGCTGTTCCTGGGGACCGCCCTGGTCCTGGTGATCGGGATGTTCCGCGGGCTGCCGGGCAACCTGCGCAACCTCGGCGACGAGCTGAACGGCCGCACCTAGGGCGTGCCCCGCAGGGGGCCTCCGGGACGGCGGTCGGCCGCCGTCACACCGGGACCGCCCGCCCCGCGGGGATCAGAAGGGCGTGTCCCCGTCCGCGGGGGCGTCGTCCTCCCGGCGCTCGTCCATGGCGGCGGCCATCTTGGCCCGGGCGCCCTCCAGCCACTGCTCGCACACGCGGGCCAGCTCCTCCCCGCGCTCCCACAGGGCCAGGGACTCCTTGAGGCTCAGCCCGCCGGACTCCAGCTGGCGGACGACGGTGTTGAGCTCCTCGCGGCTCTCCTCGTAGCTCAGCTCCGGCACGGCGGCGTCCTCGCCCTTGTCGTCGGTCCTGGTGCCCTTGGCGGCCATCTCTACTCCCCCTCGGTGGTGTCTTCGGTGTGGACGGAGTCCACGGTGGCGGTCAGGCTGTCCTCGGCGAACCTCACCCGCAGGGACTCCCCCACGTCCGGTTCGGCCGCGGACCGCACCACCGAGCCGTCCGGGCGCTGCACGATGGCGTACCCGCGTGCCAGCGTCGTGGCCGGAGACAGGGCGTGCAGGCGCGCCCGCGTGTGGCCGAGGCCCTCGCCGGCCCTGTCGAGCGACACGGTGAGGCTCCGGCGGGCGCGGTCGCGCAGTTCCGCGACCTGCTCGGTGAGCCGGTCGATCTCCCGGACCGGACTGGCGAGCACGGGGCGGGACCGGATGCCCGAGAGCCAGGCGAGCTCGCGCTCCAGCCCGCCCTTGAGGACCCTGCGGCCCCGGTCGCGCAGCTGCCTGATGATCTCCAGCTGCTCGCCGACGTCGGGGACGGTCTTCTTCGCCGCGTCGGTGGGGGTGGAGGCGCGCACGTCGGCTACGAGGTCGAGGAGCGGGGCGTCCTGTTCGTGACCGATCGCGCTGACCACGGGCGTGCCCGCCGCCGCGACCGCCCGCACCAGCGCCTCGTCGGAGAAGGGCAGCAGGTCCTCCAGCGAGCCGCCGCCCCGGGCGATCACGATGACGTCGACGTCCGGGTGCGAGTCCAGTTCCCGGAGCGCCTCCAGCACCTCGCGGACAGCGCGGTCGCCCTGGACCGCGACCTGGCGCACCTCGAAGCGCACGGCGGGCCACCGTCGGCGGCCGTTCTCCAGCACGTCGCGTTCGGCCGCGGAGTCTCGTCCGCAGACCAGGCCCACCGTGGCGGGGAGGAACGGCAGGGGGCGCTTGCGCCCGTCGTCGAACAGCCCCTCGGCCGCCAGGGTGCGCCGCAGCTGCTCCAGCCTGGCGAGGAGTTCGCCCAGGCCGACGTGGCGGATCTCCAGCGCGCGGAGCGAGAAGGTGCCGCGCACCTCGTAGAAGTCGGGTTTGGCGTGCACGACGACGCGCGCCCCGGCCTCGGGGGGCGGACTCTGCGCGTCCAGTACCGAGGTCTGGCAGACCACGCGCACCGACACGTTCGCGACGGGGTCGCGCAGGGTGATGTAGGCCATCCTGCCGCGCCGGTTGAGCTCGGCGATCTGCCCCTCGACCCAGATCCGGCCCAGTCGGCCGATCCACTGGCCGACGGCGTTGAGGACGACTCGTACCGGTTGCGGCGCCTCGGCGGAACTCTCCATGCCCATGGCAACCGAGCCTAGGGGAGGACGCCGACAGTTGCGGGCAGGCCGGTCACCGGGCGCGGCCGTCGCGGCGTGCCCCCGCGCCCGGCCGCGGTCAGCCCTGCGCGTCCCCGCCGGCGGAGACCGTGTTGTTGATGCCGATGTCGGTGACGTCCGGTTCGCCCTCGGCGTGGTGGACGGCGTTGTCGGCGCCCGTCACGCGGATGGAGTCGGCGCCGCCCAGGTGGACGGTGAGGTCGTTGCCCGTGACGGTGACCGCTCCGCACCGGCCGTTGAGGACGACCTCGGCTCCGCTGGCGGTCACGTTGACGTCGCGGTCCTCGCAGTCCTCCGTGACGCTTCCCTCGACGGAGGCGATGTTGAGGGCGCCGGTCTCGCTGTCGATGGTCACGCCGCCTCCCTCGCCGATGGTCACGTCGCCGTTCTCGTTGCCGACCGTGACGTCGCCGTCCGAGTCGACGGAGATCTCGCCGTCCTCGCTTCCGACGGAGACGCCGTCGGGGTCGACGTTGATCTCCTGCTCCGTACCGGGGATGCCGACCGAACAGCCGGTCAGCCAGAAGGTCGCCGCGACGAGGAGTGCGGCGGCGGAGGTCGAGGAACGCATGTGCAGAGCCCTTCGAGCGGGGAAGCGCCGGTGTGTGCGCAACAGTGGGACGTTCGGCGTCCCTCCGTGGTTCCGACGGAGTGCGACCGAGGGTTCCGCGCGCCGACGTCCGCGCCGCCGGAGGCCTCCTACGCCTCGGCCTCCATCTTGGCGATGCGGTTGTCGTACATCTTGATGAACTCGGTGCGCCCACCGTGGGCGACCTCGTAGGCGCGCAGGTCGCGGACCTGCTCGATCGTGAGCTTGCGCAGGCGGGCGCGGACGGAGGGCAGGGTGAGCTCGTCGTAGGTCGGCACGGCGAGGTCCTCGACGGCGGGGGCGGCCCCCTTGCGGACCTTCTCCAGCACCTCGTCGCTGGCGACGGTGGTGTGCGCCTCCGCGGCGGCCAGCTCCTCGGCGATGGCCGGGGCCTCCTCCGGGACGTCCGCGGTGGCCGGGACGACGGGCTCCGTACGGACCTGCGCCTCGGACTTCTCGGTGGCCACGGGCTCCTCGACCGCGGTCTCCACGGTCTCGGGCGCCTTCTCCTCGACCGTCTTCTCCTCGACCGCGGTCTCCACGGTCTCGGTCTCCACGGCCTCGGGCTTCTTCTCCTCGGTCACGGTCGCCGCGGCCTTCGGTGCTGCGGCGGGCTCGGCGGTCACGGTGTCCGCGGCCGGCTCCGCGCCGGTCTTCGCGTCGGTCTTCGCGCCGGTCTTCGCGTCGGCGGCTGCCGGGGTCGCGACGGCGTCCTGCTCCTGGGCCTTCTCGACCGCGGTCCCGGAGGAGGTGGCGGCGTCGGCGGAGCCGGTGGGGGCGGTCGGCTCGTTGCGTCCGAAGATTCCCTTGACCAGGGTGATCAGTTTCGTGGCGATCGTCGGGTTCGACATAGGGCGGGGGCTCCTGGTGGTCTCGGCGGTGGGGTGGGCGGCACGCGTCCAGCAAACCAGGCGAGGACGGGTTGAGGGCGAACCGCCTGCGACAGATGCGATGGTGAACCAGGATAGAGGAGCGGGGAACACCATGAGCAGGGGATAAGTGAACGATTTCGCCACTTCGGTCCACGACCGAACACATCCTGTTGCGATACCGTCACCTTGGCCCCGGTTCGGCGCAGGTATCCCCATCTCAGTGCCATCGCCCACATCCGGGTCGCACACCGATCGAGCCACCTAGGATGTACGCATGACTGCGATGACGACTGCCACGAACCAACGCCGTGTGCTCCTCGCCAACCCCAGGGGTTACTGCGCCGGTGTCGACCGCGCGGTCATCACCGTCGAGAAGGCCCTGGAGCAGTACGGCGCGCCGATCTACGTGCGCAAGCAGATCGTGCACAACACCCACGTGGTGCGCACCCTGGAGGAACGCGGCGCGATCTTCGTCGAGGAGACCGAGGAGGTGCCCGAGGGCGCCATCGTCGTGTTCTCCGCGCACGGCGTCTCCCCCGCCGTCCACGAGGAGGCGGGCAGGCGTCAGCTCAAGACGATCGACGCCACCTGCCCGCTCGTCACGAAGGTCCACAAGGAAGCCAAGCGCTTCGCGTCGGAGGACCGCGACATCATCCTCATCGGCCACATCGGCCACGAGGAGGTCGAGGGCACCAGCGGTGAGGCCCCGGAGCACATCCAGATCGTGGAGAGCCCGGACGAGGTCCACAAGGTCCAGGTCCGCGACCCCGACAACGTGTCCTGGCTGTCCCAGACCACCCTCTCGGTGGACGAGACCACCCAGACGGTCGACGCCCTCCGGAAGAAGTTCCCGAACCTGCTCGACCCGCCCAGTGACGACATCTGCTACGCCACCTCGAACCGCCAGGACGCCGTCAAGGCGATGGCCCCCGAGTGCGAGCTGGTCATCGTTGTCGGCTCCGACAACTCCTCGAACTCGGTCCGCCTCGTCGAGGTCGCCCTGGACGCGGGCGCCGACGCCTCCTACCTGATCGACAACGCGTCCCTCATGGACGACGCCTGGCTGGAGGGCGTGACCACGGTCGGCGTCACCAGCGGCGCCTCCGTGCCGGACATCCTGGTGCGCGAACTGCTCGACAGGCTCGCCGGGCACGGCTACGGCTCCGTCTCCCCGGTGACGACCGCCGACGAGACGCTGACCTTCTCCCTGCCCAAGGAGCTCCGCCGCGACCTGCGCGCCGAGTAGCTCCGCGCTCGTCCCGGACATGACGAACGCCCGGTGGGTGGACCCACCGGGCGTTCGTCATGTCCGGGACCCGGGCGGTGTTTCCCGAAGGCTCGCGGGTCGGCGGGCGGCCGTCGGGGCGACCTCCCGCGGGACGAGGTACGGGGTTCGGCCCGGTCGTGCCCCACGTGCGCGGAGGCCCGGTGGACGCGATTCCCGGACGCGGGAACGCGACCCTAGTCGGCCTCCGTGCCCTCGGCGTCCTCTCCGCCCGCGGCTGCCGGGCGGGTCTCCAGCCCCTCGGCCAGGTGGGTCAGCTCGTCGAGTTCCGCGGAACCGGAGACGACCACGGTGACGCCGTCCTCCCGCAGGACCAGGGCACCCCACTCCTCGGAGTCGAAGTGCTCCCACTCGCGACCGCCGACGGCGACCGTGCCGGCCTCCTCGGCCTCCTTGACCCGGTCCGCGACGACCTGCTCCGGGTCGGCGTCGCTCTGGGTCAGCATCGCGTGGCTGTCGTCGGCGGTGGCGAAACCGACGCTCCACTCGACCGGACCGCTCACGTTCAGGGTGGAGCTGGTGGGCGTCCACCCCTCCTCGGTCAGGTCGGGCGAGGGGGCCGTCACCGGGTAGTCGGCGGCACCGCTGAGGACGTCGATGTCCGGCCGGTAGTCCACGGAGGGGATGTGCTCGCCGGAGCGCGTGGAGACCACGAACGCCATGATCAGGACGATGCCCACGAGGATCCCGAGGGAGATGGCGTAGTTCTTGAAGGTCGCGTTGGACCGGCTGTGCTCACTCATGACAGTGTCCAGCTTGCCGCAGGTCCGGGGCCTTTCCGACCCGGGGTGGACTTAACGGGCGATCGCGGCCGCGCCCCCGCTGGTCCTGTTCCCACGGGAGTCCTCTCGGGGGACCGGCCCGGGGGTCGCGGGCCCGGAAGGGCGCACGGCAGACGTCCTAGACCTCGGGGTCCGCGGAGCGCCGCCGGGGTTCGAGCTGGGTGAGCAGACCGGTGATGTCGTCGGCGAGCGCGCGCGCCTCCGCGTCGTCGCGCCGCACCACCTCCGCCACGGCCAGGAGCATGGCGCCGCTCACGACGATCAGCAGGGCCTCGTCCACCGGCTCGTCCGCCTTGCGGAACAGCGCCACGTTGCGGTCGGTCCACTGGGTGAGCCGGGAGCGCAGCTGGTAGTCGAACCCGGGAGGGCCGTCGCCGCTGAAGAACAGGCGGGTCGTGTCACCCTCCTCGATGCATCCGAGGAGGTAGGCGTGTGCCGCGATGTTCATGAGCCGTGTGGGATCGCTCTCACCGCCCGCGCGCGCCTCCACGACCGCCTGGTGGGTCCGCTCCTGCTGCCGCTGCTGGAACTCCTCGTACAGGGCGAGGTAGAGGTCCGCCTTGCCGGTGAAGTGGTGGTAGAGGCTCCCGACGCTGGCCCCCGCCACGGAGACGACCTCGCTGACTCCGGCCTTGGCGAAACCCACCGTGTGGAAGACCTGGGCAGCCGCCCTGAGCAGGGCGCTGCGGGTGGCCGCGCCGCGTGGGGAGACCCGCGCGGGCTTCACCAGCTTCTCCGGCTTGTCCGTCTTGTCCACTGTCACACCCTCACTCCAGTCCGGCCGCTCCGGTCCGGATCACGCCAGAGTAGACCTTCGCACCCTCCGAGCGACCGGCTCGGGTGGCCGGTCGGGCACCCGTGGCCGCTCGGGGGTCACGTCGGGTGACTACCCTAAGACCTGTACCCCCGCCCTGTTCCCTGTCGGAAGGTGTCATGTCCATGTCGCAGTCCAGTAGCCCGTCCGCGCAGCCCGCGGCGCCCGACCGCAACCTCGCGTTGGAGCTGGTCCGCGTCACCGAGACCGCGGCGCTCGCCGCAGCCCGCTGGGTCGGCAAGGGCGACAAGATCGGCGCCGACGGCGCCGCCGTGCGCGGCATGCGGCACATGATCAGCACCGTGTCGATGAACGGCACGGTGGTGATCGGCGAGGGCGAGAAGGACAACGCCCCGATGCTCTACAACGGTGAGCGCGTGGGCGACGGCGGGGGCCACGACTGGGACGTCGCGGTCGACCCGATCGACGGCACGACCCTGGCAGCCATGGGCATGCCCAACGCCATCGCGGTCATCGCGATGAGCCCGCGCAACACCATGTTCGACCCGTCCGCGGTGTTCTACATGGAGAAGCTGGCCACGGGCCCGGAGGCGGCGGACGTGGTGGACATCGCCGCCCCCGTCACCGACAACGTCCGCGCGGTGGCCCGCGCCAAGGGCAAGTCGCCTCAGGACGTGACGGTGGTCATCCTGGACCGCCCCCGCCACAAGCAGATCGTGCAGGACGTGCGCGACGCGGGCGCCCGCATCAAGTTCATCAGCGACGGCGACGTGGCGGGCGCGATCATGGCTGCCCGCGCCGGCACCGGCGTCGACCTGCTGCTGGGCATCGGCGGCACCCCCGAGGGCATCATCACCGCGTGCGCCATGAAGTGTCTGGGCGGCGCCATCCAGGGGCGCCTGTGGCCCAAGGACGACGAGGAGCGCCAGAAGGCCCTCGCCGCCGGGCACGACCTGGACCGCGTGCTGTACACCGACGACCTGGTCTCCTCGGACGACGTGTTCTTCGCCGCCACGGGCATCACCGACGGTGAGCTGGTCGGCGGTGTGCGGTACGAGTCCTCGCGCGTCATCACCGACTCCCTCGTCATGCGCGGCCGCAGCGGCACCGTCCGCCAGGTGCTCAGCGAGCACCGCCTGAGCAAGCTGTCCGCCTACAGCGGCGTGGACCTCACCTCCGCTCCCTGACCCGGCGCCCGGGCCCGGACTCCCCCGTCCGGCGCCCGGGCCCGGTGCGCGGCGTCCCTCCGTCGGTCCGGGGCGCCCGCTCTCCGGACCCCGCTGCCCCGCCCGGCCGGTGGGGGCACCGGTACGCCGTCCCCCGACCGGCCGGCCAAAAGTGGCGCGGGACGCGAACCACACCGGGGTGAGTAGGCATCAGACCCGGCGTTGGCTGCGCGGTCACGCGCGAAGAATCCCCCGTCGGAGGTCCGATGTCCCACCCAGATCCTTCACAGCAGCCCCAGTGGCAGCATCCGCAGCCCGGGCAGCCTGGGCAGGGCTTCCCTCCGCCGCAGGCTCCCGTCCACGGGCAGTACGCCGCTCCCGGCGCCCCGGGCGGAGTGCCCGGCGGACCCGGCGGCGGCTTCCCCGGCGGGCCGCCCCCCGGCCAGTACTCCGGCGGGTACGGCCCGCCCCCGGGCGGTGGCGGCGGGCGCAACCGCTGGCTGATCCCGGCCGCGGCGGGTGTGGCGCTCGTCGTCATGGGCGGAACCGTGTGGGCCACCGTGTCCCTGGTGAGCTTCGGCGGTCCGCAGCCCGAGTCGGTGCTCCCCGGCAGCTCCGTCGCGTTCGGCAAGATCGACCTGTCGATCGACGGCTCCCAGGCGATGGAGCTGATCCGGTTCGTCGACCAGCTCCCGGCGGAGATGACCGAGGAGATGGACGAGCCCGACGGCGACATGACCGAGCTGTTCGCCGAGGGCTTCGTCGAGTTCTTCCCCGAGGCCCGGCAGGCCGACGTGGAGGAGTGGATCGGCCAGCGCGCGGGCGTCGCGATGTGGCCGTCCGACGACGCGTCAGCCCATTTCAGCGAGGGCTCCGGCCTCGCCGTCACACTCGCGCTGGCGGTCGAGGACGAGCGGCGCGCCGAGGAGGACCTCGCCTCCCTCGCGAGCTCCGACGACTCCTTCCGCTACGAGATGACCAACGGCTTCGCCCTGCTGTCCACCTCCGACGCCGCGCTGGCCGACCGTGAGGCGCAGATCGGGGAGCACGGTTCCCTGGAGGCTTCCGACGTCTACTCCGGGGACGTGGCCGACGTGCCCGCCGGCAGCCTGGCGGTGGGCTGGACCGACTTCACCCGCCTGATGGAGGTGGAGGGCGTCGCCGAGGACATCCAGAGCGAGGTGGCCGCCGAGACCGGTGAGGTGAGCGGCCGGGCGACCGCGTCGGTGCGGATCGACGGCGACTACCTGGAGGCGCGGGCGGACGTCTTCGACTTCGAGGTGGACAGCGCGGACCTGGCATGGCTGGCCGAGTCGCCCGGTGCGAGCGTGGCGGCGATGGAGTCCCTGCCGGAGAGCACCGTCATGGCGGTCGGCGCCAGCGGCCTGGACACGGCTCTGACCGACGCCTACGAGAGCGACGAGATCCCGTTCCTGAGCGGCAGCGGCGAGATGCAGGAGATGGAGCGCGAGTTCAACGCGATGGGCGCTCCCCTGCCGGAGGGCTTCACGAACCTTCTGGGCTCCTCCACGGCGTTCGGCGTCACCGACATGAACCTGGACAGCTTCTTCGGCTCCTCCTACGGCAGCGGCGAGGAGGTCTCGTTCCAGTACCGCGCGGTCGGCGGCGACGAGGGCGTCCTGGGCGACTTCGTCGAGAGCGTGATCGCCTCCGACCCGTACGCCACTCCGCCGGGTGTGAGCACCGACGGCGACGCCGTCGTGCTGGCGAGCGGCAGCAGCGCCACCGGACGCCTGGGCGACGACCCGGTGTTCCAGCAGACCATGCAGGAGATGGACGAGGCGGTGGTCGCCGGATACTTCGACATGCGTCAGGTTCTCACGGAGGCCGAGGTCCAGGACCCCTCCCAGTGGGGGGCGCTGGGCCTGGCCGTGAGCGTCACCGAGGAGGGGCAGCGCAGCAGCCTCGAGCTGCGCTGGACCCCCAGCGGTGGCGGCGAGTGAGTCGGTGACGCGGAGGGACCTTCGGTCCCCGTGAAACGGACGCGGGGGGCGGGGGGGGGGGGGGGGGGCGGGCGCCCCCCCCCCCCCCCCGGTCCGCGCGTCAGGGCCGCAGCAGACCTCAGCTGACGACGCGTCGGCTCATCTGGAAGCTCGCCAGGAACCACATCAGCACGATGAACCCCAGCAGGACCCCGACATGGAGGACCGCCGCCCCCGCGCCGAGCCCTCCGAACACCGCCCCCCGGATCAGCTCCACCGCGTGGAAGAGCGGGTTGACCATGGCGGCGTTCTGCACCCAGCCGGGGAGCTCCGTGAGCGGGAAGAACGTGCCCGCGACCAGGAACAGCGGTGTGAACAGTCCGCTGAACACGTAGTCCATGGAGCGCACCGACGTGATCACCGCGGAGATCCAGATGCCGAAGAGCGCGAACGCGAACCCGGCGAGGAAAGCGATGAGCGGTACCAGGAGCATGCCCGGCCCGGGGCGGAGCCCGAAGCCGATCGCGACCAGCAGCGGAACGCAGCCGTACACGCCCGAGCGCATCGCCAGCCACAGGGCCTCGCCGGTGACGAGCTCGCGCACGTCCACCGGTGCGGCGAGGATCCCCTCGTAGGTGTGCAGGAAGCGCCGTTTGATGAAGGTGTTGATGACGGCGGGCATCATCGACTGGAACATCACGGACACCGCCACGATGCCGGTGCCGAGGAAGTCGATGTAGCTGAACCCCGCGAGGGTACCGATGAGGGCGCCCATCCCGAAGCCGAAGCAGAGCAGGTAGAGGGTCGGCTCCACGACGGCGGCGAACGTGGTGGCGCGCCAGGACTGGCCGTACAGGATCCACTCGCGGGCGACGACGCCCATCACCGCGTCGGCCTCGAACCGTCCGGGGCGCGCGTGGAGCTCGGGGCGGGCGTCCTCCCGGGCCTGGTGGTACTGGCTGCTCATTCGACGCTCTCTCCGGTCAGGGTCACGAACACGTCCTCCAGGGTGCTGGCCCGGCGCTGCGGGGCGCCGAGCCGGTCGCGGAGGGAGTCGGGCAGCTCCTCCGCGCGCAGGACCGACACCGTGACGCCGGTGCGGCGTGTGGTGAAGCCGTGCTCGCGCACGCGTTGTTCGAGGGCGTCGGCCCCCTCGTCCCCCGGGGTGTACTCCTCGACGGTGGCGCCCGCGTACTTGGCGACGAGGTCGGCGGGCGTGCCGCGTTCGACCACCGACCCCCTGGCCATGAGCGCCACCTCGTCGGAGAGGCGTTCGGCCTCCTCGATGTAGTGGGTGGACATCAGGACGGTGACCCCCTCGTCGCGCAGCGCGGAGATGACGCCCCACAGGTCCTGGCGCACCTGGGGGTCGAGACCGACGGTGGGCTCGTCCATGAGGACGAGCTCGGGCCGGTGGAGGAGGGCGCGGACGATGAGGAGGCGGCGGCGCATGCCGCCGGACAGGTCGTCCACGAGCGTGTCGCCCCGGTCGCCGAGCTGGGCGAGGCGCATGGCGCGGGCGATGGCCTCCCTGCGCCGGCCGCGCGGGACCCGGTAGAGGAAGGAGAACATCCGCAGGTTCTGCTCGACGGTCAGTTCCTCGTCGAGGTTGTCGTGCTGGGGGACGACGCCCATGCGGGCGCGGGCCCACTTGGACTCGGCGGGGATCGCGTGTCCGAGGATCCGGATCTCGCCCTCGTCCGCGAGGGACTGGGCGGTCAGCATCTTCATGGTCGTGGACTTGCCCGCGCCGTTGGGCCCGAGGAGGCCGAGGACGACGCCTTGGGGGACCTCCAGGTCGAGTCCGTCGACGGCGGTGAGCCGGCCGAAGCGCTTGACGACGCCGCGGAGCAGCAGTGCGGGCACGTCCGGTGGTGTGTCGCGGGGGGCCGTGGACGCGCTTCCGGGCAGGCGGCGGCCGGGCACTGGTGTGGTCATGGACCCACGGTAGGCACCGGATGCGGCGAATTCCAACGGGTTTACCTCCGCCGCGGGAGGACCTGTGCGCGCCGCGCCCGCCCGCGTTCCCCGTGTGCCGGGGACTCCACCTCCGGCGGGGAAGGGTCCCGTCGGAGGGCTCGGGCGCGTCGCCCCGCCAAAACCCGTTGCGCCCGCCCGGGGCGCCTGCCTACCATCGGCGTCCGGACCGAGGAGTCCGGAACCGGAGACGATGTCCCGGGGGCCATGGCCCCGCGGGTCGAGGACAGGTGTTGATGAACCGGAACGCGCCGAGCGCGCCTCACACTTCTGCGGGCTTCCGCCTCGCCTGACGCGGTGCCCCTTCCGTCGAGAAGCGCTCGGCCTGCTCCCGCTGCCTCGTACCGTTTCCGGCAAGGAGTCCCGGGTGTCCACCACCGATTCACCGCACGAACCCAGCCCCACCCTGCGCACCGGCACGTTCACCTGTGTGCGCTGCGGCCTCTCCGTGTCCGCCCTCGCGCCCGGAGGAGACCGGCGCGACCACTGCCCGAGCTGCCTGACCTCGCGTCACGTCACCGACCAGGTCGGGGGCGGCCTCTCCGACTGCGGCGGGCGCATGGTCCCCGTCTCCGTCGCGGTCCTGCGGGGCGGCGACTGGATGCTCGTCCACCGGTGCACCCTGTGCGACGAACTGGCCGGGAGCTCCGTCTCCCGGGACGACAACCACCTCGTCCTCGTGCGGATCGCGGTCCGGCCCCTCGCCGAACCGCCGTTCCCGCTCGACCTGTTCGGGGAGGTGTGAGCGTGGGTCGTCGCAACACGCGTGACCGGCGGCCGCAGCGGACCAAGACCGTCCTGCACGCCACCCGCGAGTCCGGCTCGTTCCGGTGCGCGGAGTGCCGCCTGGAGGTGTCCCTGGCCGCACCGGGGACCGGTCACCGCAACCACTGCCCGAACTGCCTGACGAGCCTGCACGTGGACCGCCGGATTCCCGGCGACCGCGCCGCGGGCTGCCGGGGCAGGATGGCCGTCCTGAGCCTGTCGTCGCGCCCCGACGGGGAGTGGATGCTCATCCACCGCTGCACCCGGTGCGGCGAACTGGGCTCCAACCGGGTGGCCGGGGACGACAACCCCCGCGCCCTGGTCCGGCTGGCGGTCCGCCCTCTGGCGACCGCCTCGGACGCGGTGGCGAGGCGGGTGCTGCTCCACCTGTAGGAGCGGGGCCGATCCGCGGATCGGCCCCGCCGACGGGCCGGCCGCCGCGGCGACCGCGCGGTGGCCGGTCGGCCCCTCCCGGTCCGGCCGGGAGTCCGGACGGACCGGGAGGGGCGGAAGGCCCCGGCCGGACCCGCTACCCCGTGACGGGGGTGAAGGGGTCGGGGGTCCGTGCGGTCCACCGGTTCAGGTGGGCGACGCCGGTCTCCAGCGTGACCCCGTCCTCGGTCCGACGGCCGCGCTCGACGACGTAGAAGTGCCCGTCGTCCAGGGAGACCAGGCCGTACTGGCCGCCGGACTCCCAGCCCCGGACGCCCGACTCCCCGTGGAGGAGGCCGTCCTCGCGCAGCGCGAGCAGCAGGCCCTGTTCGTCGTCCTCCTGGCCCCTGATCGTGCCCCGCACCGGGGGCCGCGAGCCGTCGACCACGTAGAGGGAGTAGTTGGGGAAGTGCGGCTTCACGCCCTTGTAGACCGCCATGAACCAGTCACCGGTGCGGGCGTCGTACTCCAGGTTCTGCACCCCGTAGGTCGTGTTGCCCGTGTACACGAAGAACTTGCCCTCGACCCTGGGAGGGCCGCTCGTGTGCGGGGCGTCCTGGTCGAGCGGGCGCTCGTACCTCCTCCAGCCCGACGTGTCGTACTGCAGCAGGACCTGGTGGTCGTTGTCCGCGCGGCCGGGGTGGGAGTAGACGCCGTAGGCGACCGTCAGCACCTCGCGGCCGCCGCCGCGGCCGAACGCGGGGCCGAAGGCCACCCCGTCGATGCCGCTGGAGCCGTAGCGGTGGTCTGCGGTGTCGGCGACGTTCCCGTCGAAGACGCCGTCGCCGTCCATGTCGGCGGTGTAGTCCTCCACGACCTCGTCCAGGTGGACGGTGGTCAGGACACGGTCCTCCTCCGCGTCCATGCCCGTCCGGGTGATGCGGTCGCCGTCGAAGATCGCGATGTAGAACGCCTCGGCGGCCTTGTACTCCAGGGAGCCGTAGACCCGGCCGTCCCTGTCGTTGAAGTCGAGGTCGCCGAGGTGGCCCGTGAGACCGGTGACCGTCCCGATCACCTCGCCCCGCAGGTCGGTCTTGACGAGTGTGTCGGTGAAGGAGAAGTACATGTGCCCCTTCTCCTCGTCGAGAGCGGCGCCCTGGACGTGCCCGGACGGCCAGGCGCCGCCGTCCACGGACAGGGGCGGGCCGTCGCCGTGCTCCCGCTCCGGGGCGTCCGCCGCCGCCGGGGCGGGGGCCAGCGCCGCGGCGACCGCCGCGACCGCCGCCCCGAGGGCGCCCGCCGCCCGGCCCCTTCTCCTCCATGTACCGGTTCCGCGCATGTCGCTCCCGTCCTCCACGTCCTCACCGTGTGCTGTCGGTAGGAAGCTATGCGCGCTCGGTGAACCGCGCGAGACCCCCAAGGGAACCCGGTGCGCACACGGCGGGGCGGCGGCCGCACCGCAGGGGCGTGACAGCGGCCGGGCCGCCGCCGCACTAGGGTGGCGGTGTGAGTGAGGAAGTGTCCCCCGACCGGCTCCGCGCCTCCGACACCGACCGAGAGCGGGTCCTGAGGGTGTTGCGCGACGCCGCCACCGACGGCCGCATCGACCTGGAGGAGTTCGAGGAGCGCTCCTCGCTCGCGCAGGAGGCCCTCACCCTGGGTGAGCTCCCCGGGATCACCGCCGACCTCCTCCCCGCCGAACGGCAGCCCATCCGCCTGGACCCGCAGCCCCTCGTCGGGCTGTTCGGCAACGCCGAGCGCCGGGGGCGCTGGGTCGCCTACCCGGGCGAGTACGCGGTCGCCGTCCTCGGGCGGGTCGACGTGGACATGCGCGAGGCCCTCCTCATGCACAGCCACCACCGGATGACCGTGACCGCCGTCCTGGGCCGCGTCGAGATCGACGTTCCCGAGGGGGTCGAGGTCCGCCTGACGGGTTGGTCGTTCCTCGGGCGCCGCACCACCACCGCGCGCCGCTCCGACGTGTCCGACCCCCCGGTGCTGGAGATCGGCGGCTTCTCGCTCTTCGGGGTGGTGCGCGTGCGCGCGCCGAGGCGCCGCCGCTTCCTCGGATGGCGCCGCGGGACCTCCCGCCGCGGCATCGGCTCCTGAACCCGACCGCTTCCACCTGCGGCGATGTCAACATGACGCGTGCAACACCGCCAACTCCGGGTGAGGTGACAGTGTGCTCCGGTGCGTCTGGCAGGCTTTGTCTCACAGGTTTTCCCAGGAGAGATGGGTTGCAATGAGTGAGTTCCGTATCGAGCACGACTCGATGGGTGAGGTCAGGGTTCCGGCCGAGGCCAAGTGGCGGGCTCAGACGCAGCGCGCCGTCGAGAACTTCCCGATCTCGGGTCAGGGCCTCGAAGGCGCCCACATCGCCGCCCTCGGCCAGATCAAGGCCGCCGCGGCCAAGGTGAACGCGGAGCTCGGCGTCATCGGCGACGACCTCGGCAAGGCGATCCGCGAGGCCGCCCTGGAGGTCGCCGACGGCAAGTGGAACGACGAGTTCCCGATCGACGTCTTCCAGACCGGTTCCGGTACCTCCAGCAACATGAACACCAACGAGGTCGTGGCGACCGTCGCCAAGGAGCGCACCGGCCTCGACGTCCACCCCAACGACCACGTCAACGCCTCCCAGTCGTCCAACGACGTGTTCCCGTCCTCCATCCACATCGCCGCCACGGCCGCCGTGCAGAACGACCTGATCCCGGCGCTGCGGCACCTGGAGGCGGAGCTGACGCGCAAGGCGGCGGAGTTCGCGTCCGTCGTCAAGAGCGGCCGCACCCACCTGATGGACGCCACCCCGGTCACGCTGGGCCAGGAGTTCGCCGGGTACGCCGCCCAGGTGCGGTACGGCGTCGAGCGCCTGGAGGCCTCCCTCCCGCGCGTGGCCGAGCTTCCGCTGGGCGGCACCGCCGTCGGCACCGGCATCAACACCCCGGAGGGCTTCTCGGCCCGGGTCATCGCCGAGATCGCCTCGAACACCGGTCTGCCGCTCACCGAGGCCCGCGACCACTTCGAGGCGCAGGGCGCCCGCGACGCCCTGGTGGAGCTGTCCGGCCAGCTGCGGACGGTCGCGGTCGGCTTCGCGAAGATCGCCAACGACATCCGCTGGATGGGTTCCGGTCCGACCACCGGTCTGGGCGAGATCTTCCTGCCCGACCTCCAGCCCGGCTCCTCGATCATGCCCGGCAAGGTCAACCCGGTCCTGTGCGAAGCCGTGCTGCAGGTGTCCTCGCAGGTCGTCGGCAACGACGCCGCGGTGGCCTTCGGCGGCGCGAGCGGCAACTTCGAGCTGAACGTGCAGCTGCCGATGATCGCCCGCAACCTGCTGGAGTCGATTCGGCTGCTGTCCAACGTCTCGCGGGTGTTCGCCGACCGCTGCGTGGCGGGCATCGAGGCCAACACCGAGCAGTGCCGCGTCTACGCCGAGTCCTCGCCGTCGATCGTCACCCCGCTCAACCGCTACATCGGCTACGAGGAGGCCGCCAAGGTCGCCAAGCAGTCGCTCAAGGAGAAGAAGACCATCCGCGAGGTGGTCCTCGAGCGCGGTTACATCGAGGCGGGCAAGCTCACCGAGGCGCAGCTGGACGACGCCCTCGACGTGCTGAAGATGACCAACTCCCAGTAGGAGTTCGTCCCGGGCCGTTCCGTCACGGGACGGCGGCCGGCGGTATCCACGGGACACCCCGCCCGTGCGGGGTGTCCCGTCGTCTGGGCGCGACCGGACCGCACGAAGGTCATGACCGTGTAGCGCTTCGGTTCCACTCCCCTCCTCCCAGGAACCTTCCGTCCCCGGAAGGCGTCGGACATTCTTGTCAGAACACGCGAAAAGCCCGCCTTCGAGAGGGCAGTACATGTCGAGCAACAGCGACAGCGAACACATCGTCGCGGACCGCTACGTCCTGCGCCGCGAACTCGGACGCGGCGGTATGGGCGTGGTCTGGGAGGCCTTCGACCCGTCCCTGGACCGCGTCGTCGCGATCAAGCAGGTGCTCCTGCCCGACCACTTCACCGACTCCGAGCGCGCCGACGCGCACGGGCGGGTCCGCCGCGAGGCACGGTCGGCGGCGCGGATCAGCCATCCCACGGTGATCACCATCCACGACGTCTTCGAGAACGACGGCAACCCGTGGGTGGTCATGGAGCTGGTGGAGGGCGGGTCCCTCCAGGAGCGGTTGAACGAGCGGGGAGCCCTCCCCCCGGACACCGTGGCGGTGATCGCGGAGTCGCTGCTCAAGGCGGTGCAGGCGGCGAACGCGGCGGGCGTCCTGCACCGGGACATCAAGCCGGGCAACATCATGATGTCCCTGGACGGCCGGGTGATCCTCACCGACTTCGGCATCGCCACCATGGAGGGCGGGCCCAGCATCACCCGTACGGGCGCGCTGATCGGCTCCCCCGAGTACATGCCGCCGGAGCGGTTGGAGGGAGGCCCCGCCGAGCACCGGGGGGACCTGTGGAGCATCGGCGTGACCCTGTTCGCCGCGGTGGAGGGCACGTCGCCGTTCCGCCGGGACAGTCTCACCGCCGCCATCGCCGCGGTCATCACGGCATCGCTGCCGCCGATGACGCGCGCCGGGTGGATGGAACCGGTCATCGCCGGGCTGCTGGAACGCGACCCGGACCGGCGGCTGACCGTGGAGGGCGCTCTGGCGCTCCTCCGTGAGCGCGGGGGCGGCGGCCCCGGAGCCGTGGGAGCAGCGGGAACTGTGGGTGCCACGGGCGCCGCAGGAGCAGCGGGAGCCGCCGGAGCAGCGGGAGCCGCAGGCGCCGCTGCCGCGGGCCCGCACACCGCACCCGGGAGCGGTCCGCACACGGCGCCGGGGAGCGGGGCACAGTACGCCCAGGGGCTCCAGAGCGGCGGGTACCCCGCCGCCGGGCCCCGGGGCGGCGTGTACGGCACGGGTCCCCAGGGGACCGGTCACACCGGCACAAGGCCCCCGCTCCCGCAGGGTCCGCCACAGCACACCGGTCCGACGAACCCGGTGACCCCGGTGACGCCCTTCCCTCCCGGCCGCGCCTCGACCGCCCCCTACACGCACGGGGCGGGGCATTCCGGCGGGCACCCGGCTGTGGCCGGCGGCGTGGGAGGCCCCAACGGCCCCGGCGGCACCACGGGCGCCCTCCACTCGGGAGGCCGCGGCGACGGGCGGCCCGCCGGTTCCGGGACCGTGTCGACCGCCAAGGTGCTGCTCGGCGTGGGCGCCGGCCTGATGGCCCTGCTCCTCATCTCGGTGGTCGTCGTCGCGGTCGTCCTGAGGTCGGGCGGCACCCCGGAGGAGGGCGTCTCCCAGGGAGCGGCGCCGGGCAGCGAGGCCCCGCCGGGGGAGCCGACCACGTCCGAGGACCCGGGCGCCGGTCTCGGCGGGAGCGACGGGTCCGGTGGCGAGGGGGCCGCGGAGGACGACGAGGACAGCGGCGAGCCGCCCGCCTACGACGAGTTCGAGACGTTCCGGTCGCAGTGGTACGACGTCGGTTACCCGTCGGGCTGGGAGGTCGACGACAGCGAGATCGACAACACCCTCGCGGTGTTCATCGCTCCCGGACGGGACCACCAGGTGTGGGTGACCGGCTGGACCGAGCACGAGTTCACCGGGACGAGCGCCGAGTACCTGCGGGAGACCGACGGCGGAACCGGCGCGGCCGAGGACATCACCACGGACTACTCGGAACTGGAACTGGAGGAGTTCGACGAGGACGACTACGGGGACGGATGGGACGTCGCGATGGTGGAGTCGGACTTCACCAACGAGTCGTGGGCGACGCCGGAGCGCCGGTTCTGGACCTACGCGATCAACCTGGACCACCAGGACGAGAGGATCTTCTACCTGGTGAGCGTCAACGTCCCGCGCGAGGACGCCGACTTCTACGAGGACCTGCCCGAGGAGGTCCTGGAGGCCTTCACCCCGCACATGTGACCGGCCCCCGACGTCGAACGGCCCCCGCGGTGTCACCGCGGGGGCCGTCGTGCGATCGGGGTCAGTACCAGCCGACGGACTGGGAGTGGGCCCACGCCTCACACGGGGTGCCGTAGCGCCCCTTGATGTAGTCGATGCCCCACGCGATCTGGGTGGCGGGGTTCGTCTGCCAGTCGGAGCCGTGGGTGGCCATCTTGCTCCCGGGCAGGGACTGCGGGATCCCGTAGGCGCCCGAACTGGCGTTCTCCGCCGTGTGGTTCCAGTTGCTCTCCTTCTCCCACAGGGGCTCGAGGCAACCGGAGAACTGGTCCGCGCCCCAGCCCTCCGCGAGGACCATCTCGAGGGCGATCGACTTGGGGTCCCCCGTGAACTCGGGAACCTCCTCCTCTTCCTCCTCTTCCTCTTCCTCCTCGATGTCGCTCCCGTCGCCCTGGGCCGTTCTGACCCCGTCGCCACGGGCGGCGTCGCTCTCTCCTCGGGCCTGCTGCCGCAGGTCCTGGAGTTCGTCCTGCGTCAGATCGGAGGACGAGAAGAAGTCGTCCTCCCCGGTTTCGGTGTCGGCAGCGGCTTCCTCGCTGTCAGGGACGGCGGCGTTGGCCGCCATGTTCGGGTCGACTCCGTCGTCCGCGAACGCGGAGACGGCGAACGTCGCGCCCGCGACGAGGGTCGCCGCACCGATCACCGCCGTACTGCGCAACGACATTCGGTTGAGTAGCACGATTGCCTTTCCCAAGAGGGGTTATTGGCAGGGAAAGCCCCATTAATACCAGTTGTTCGCCTGGGAGTGGGACCAGGCGTCACAGGGGGTTCCGTACCTGTCCTTGATGTAGTCGATGCCCCACGCGATCTGGGTGGCGGGGTTGGTCCGCCAGTCGTCGCCGTGGGAGGCCATCTTGCTTCCGGGCAGGGACTGCGGGATCCCGTAGGCGCCCGAACCGGCGTTCTCCGCCGTGTGGTTCCAGTTGCTCTCCTTCTCCCACAGGGGCTCCAGGCAGCCGGAGAACTGGTCCTCACCCCATCCTTCGGCGAGGACCATCTCGAGGGCGATCTCCTTCGCCGAGCCCGCCGGCACGGGGGCACCACCACCGGGGGAACCCGTGGAGTCCGAGGCGCCGCCGGAGGCGGCGGTCTCGGGCTCGGGTTCCGGTTCGGGCTCGGGGATCTCGCTCCCCGTCCCGCTGGTGGACCGGACGCCCTCGTCCGCGGCCGACCTGGCCTCCTGGCGGGTCTCCTCGCGCAGGCTCTCGCGCTCGTCCTCGCTCGCCGCGGACGGCGCCGCGAAGAAGTCGTCCGCGTCGCCCCCGGTCTCCTGCTCGGGGACCACCGCGGCGGACGTGAGCCGCTCGGGCGCGACGTCGCCGGTCTGCGCGAACGCCGCGACCGTGAAGGCGCTCCCCGCGACCACGGCCGCGGCTCCGACGGCGCTCGCACGGCGCAGTGAGGTTCGGTTGAGTAGCAAGGATGGCCCTTTCGCGTAGACGCACACGGGCTTTCGTGGGGCTGCTCGTGTGTGGTGCTTCGCCGCCGCTGACCACGTGGCCCGGACTGTGCGCGGAGGGGACGGGTCTTCCGTTCGACCGACCGCGGCGCGGGACTTCCACGTGGGAGGGAGTGTTCTGTGCAGCGGACTCAGCCTGCATCATCGTCACGGTGAAGTAACGCCAGTTTTACTATGCCTTGGGTCACATCACGGAATGTGCCTGCATTGCAGCGATCTGACCTGCACGGCGACACGAAGAGTCAAGTCCTGGTCAAGTGGTGTCGGCGGTGTGGTCCCTGTCTCCCCCGCGGCGAGGGGGCACGCGACCCGCGTCACCGGGCGCTTCTGAGTACGAGTACCGATGCGTGCAGGGCGCGGCCCGGGTCAGGATGGCGGTATGAACGCCCACGGATCCCCACCGTCTCCCGCGGGTCCACGGCTCCACTGCCCGGACTGCCGCGCCCCGCTCCCGACCGGAGCCGCCGCGTGCCCCCGGTGCGGTCTGCGGCTCGTCGGCGACACCGCCCAGCGCCTCTGGTTGATCGACTCCGAGATCGCGGAGATCGACGGCCGCAGGCACCGGCTGCTCGGCGAGCGCGCCGCCGCGGTGCGGCTGCTGCGCCGCGAGTCGCTCCTGAGCCGGACGGACACGCCCCACCCCGCGAACACCCCCGCCGGGGGCCGCGCACCCTCCCACGAGCCCGTACGGGCCGAACCGGGCGCACGACCTCCGCTGGGCGCGGCCTCCCCCGGCGCCGCGAACCCCGCCGGTCGGCGCGGCACCGCGCCGCCCGGCGAGGTCACCCGGCGCTCCGCCCAGAACCTCATCCTCGGCCTGGGCGGCCTCCTCGTGGGCATCGCCGCCCTGGTGTTCGCCGTCTGGACCTGGAGCGACCTGGGCAGCGGCGCCCGCGCGGGCGTCCTCGGGGCCACCACCCTGGCCTTCGCCGTCCTCGCCCTCCCGCTGCACCGTCGCGGTATGAGGGCGACGGCCGAGACCTTCGGCTCCGTCGCCGCGGCCCTGCTGTGCGTCGACGCCCTCGCGCTGGGCCTGCTCCTGTCCGACCGGATCACCAACGGCCCCGGCTACGCTGCCGCCGCCCTCGCGGCGGTCGGCGTGCTGGCGGCGCTCTATCCGCTCCTCGTACCGCTGCGGTCCCCGCGCGTCGTCGCCGCCCTCGTCGCCCAACCGGTCCCGGTCCTGCTGGTGCTCGCGCTCCCCGGCGGCGGGTCCCCGGCCTGGACGCTGCCCGCGCTCGCCGCCACCGCGCTCGCCGACCTGCTGCTGGTCCGCCTGCTCGGCGGGCCGCGCGAGGGCGTGCCCGTCCGCACCCTCCACGTCACCGCGACGGTCCTGTGGGGGTTCTCCCTCGCCCTCTCCTCGGTGCTCGTGCTCGCGGTCTCCGACGTCGGCGACGTCGGCGACGCCGGCTCCTGGTGGGCCTTGGCCGCGGCACTGCTGGTGACCGGTGTGACCGGGCTGCTGTTCACGCGGCGACCGCTGCCCTCGCTCCCCGCTCCGGGGTCCCGGCCGTCCGGGCTCCACGCCGCGGTCGCCCTCGCCGCGCTGGGCGCCGTGCCCCTGGCGGCCGGCCCCGCCCACCTTCCCGTGCTCCCCCGGGCGCCCTCCGGGTTCTGGATCGGCGATACGAACGTCGCGACCGCTCCCGCCCTCCGGATCCTGGAGCTCGGCGGCCCCGGCGGACTCGCCCTGCCCGGGCCCGCCCACCTGGCGGCCGTCGTGGCCGCCGCCGTTCTGGCCCTGGCGTCGGTGGCCCTGCTGCGCCGCGACCTCCTGGTGCCCGCCTCCGCCCTGGTCGCCCCGCCGACCCTGCTCGCGGCCCCCCTGCTGCTGTCCCTGCCTCTCGTGGTCGCGGCCGTGTGGGCGCTGCTCGTCGGCGCCGCGCTGGTCCTCGTCAACGCCCTCCTGCCGCGTCGGCGCGCGGGGTGGGTGTGCGCGGCCACCGGGACCCTCACGGTCGCCACGGGTGTGCTGTGGTCGCTGCCGGACCGGTACACGTCCCTGGCCGCCCTCCTCCTCGCGGGCGCCACCGCGCTGGTCGCCCTCCTCCTCTACCGCCGCGCCGACCGCGGCGACCGCGGCGACCGCGCGGCGGCCTCCCTGTACGGGTCCGGCCTGCTGCTGTGGGCGCTGGCCCTGGTCACCGGCGCGGGCTTCCTGGCGGCGCTGGCGTTCGGCTGGGACGCGCCGCGCCCCGTCTGGTGGCTCCTGGCCGCCGCCACGCTGATGTCGGGCGCCACGGCCCTGCTGCTCGGCCGTCTCCGGTACCCGTTCGCCTCCCGGGGCCCCGGGGACGCCGCCGCGGGGTTCGGGGACGGGCGGGCGGCGACCCGGCTCCCCGCCCGGGGCTCCGCCGACCCCGGGCCGGCGTTCACCCTGCTCGGCCTCCTGCTCCTGGCCTCGGCCCCTCTGCTCGCCGGTGCGGGCCGGGGCCCCGGCCTGCCGCTGCTCTCCGGCCCGTACCCGCCGTGGACCGCTCCGGTCTCGGCGATGCTCGACCCCGCGCACGAGGTGCTGGGACTCTCGGCGCCCGGCGGGTTCGCCGCCGCGCTGGGCACCGCGCTCGGCGTGCTCGTGGCCGGCGCCCTCGCGGTGGCCCTGGTCCTGGTGGTCGACCGGAGGCGTGCGGTGACCGCGCTCGCGCTCGCCGCGCCCACCGCCCTGGTGCCGCTTCCGGTGCTCCTGGGGATGCCGTACGTGGCGGCGGTGGTGTGGACGGTGTTCGTCGGGGCGGCGCTGGTCCTGAGCGTCGCGCCCTCCGGCCGTTCCGGACTCGGCCGGGTTCCGGCGGCGACCGGGTGCGCGACACTCCTGCTGGGCCTGCTCTGGGCGCTTCCCGAGTACTACACGACGCTGGCCGCGCTCGTCCTGGTCGCGGCGACGTCCCTGGTCGCGGCACTGGTCCTGCGGCGCATGGACTCCTCCGGGGCCGGCCGCCCGAGCGCCGCCGCGCGCACCGTGCCCCTCGCGCTCGGAGGACTCGCCCTGCTCGTCCTCGGGGCCGCCCTGGTGTTCTCCTTCACACGGCCGGGTCCCCCCGAACCCCTGTCGTGGTGGTTGTCGGCCGCGGTACTGCTGTGCGTCGGCGCCGCGTCGGTGACGACGGCCCGGCCGTCGCTCCCGCCCCCTGCCCCGGCACGCCCCTCCCCCGCTCCGCGGCCCGTACCGGGGATGCCGCCGTTCACTCTGCTCGGGCTCCTGCTGCTGGCGGCCGTCCCCCTCGTGGCGGGGCCCCGGTCGCTGCCCGCGCTCACCGCGTTCTCAGGGGCGCACCCCGTGGCGTCCGCGGCCCCGTCGGTCCTGCTGGAACCCGCGTACGCGGTCCTGGGCCTGCCCCCGCTTCCGGAGCCCGCCTCGGCCGCGGCCGCCGCGGCCGGGGTCCTGGTGTCCGGCCTCCTCGCCGTCGGCGCGGTCGCCCTCGTGGCACGGCGGTGGACGCCGCACGCCGTCGCCCTGGTCGCGCCGCCCGCGCTGGTCCCCCTGCCGTTGATCACCGGGGCGCCGTTCTTCGCCGCCCTGCTGTGGACGCTGGCGGTGGGGTCCGCCCTGGCGGTGGGGTCGGCACTGCTGCGGAACCGCCGGGTGAGCCCGCTGCCGGGGCTGACGGGACTCCTCACCGTGGGGGTGGGGCTGAGCTGGTCGCTCACCGAGGTGCACACGAACGCGGGCGCGCTGATGGCCGCCGCGGTGGTCGCGTCGGTGGTCGCCGCGCTCGCGCGGACGCCCGTCCCGGCCGTGGGCGGCACCGCGGTCGCCACGGCCCTCACCGGGGCGTTCTCCCTCGCGCTCCCCCTGGCCCTGGACGCGCCGGTGGAGTACGCGTCGCTCGGGCCGATCGCCGTGGTCGCCGGTGTGGCCGTGGTCGCGCCGAGGCTGCGCGGGTCTCTGGTGACGGCGGTCGAGGTCCCCGCGTGCCTGTGGGCGGTACTGGCGCCGGCCGTCTCGGTCGGAGCGGGGGCGCGGCTGGAGCTGGTGGCGCTGGCGCTCGCCCTGGTCGGCGTGATCGCGTCGGCGACCGCCGTCCGCCCCGGCCGGTCGTGGTTCGCGGTGGTCGGCGGACTGCTGATGTTCGCCGCCCTGTGGACCGTGCTGTCCGCGTGGCACGTGAGCGTGCCCGAGGCCTACACCGTGCCGCCCGCGCTCGCCGCCCTGGTCATCGGATGGGAGTGGAACCGCAAGGCGGTGACCCCGCCGTCGAGCTGGGCGGCCTACGGCGGTGGGCTGGCGCTCCTGCTGCTGCCGACGGTGGGCCTGCTCCTCACGGAGGACGGCACGGCGTGGCGGGTGCCCGCCGTGCTGGTGCTCGGGGTGGCCGTGACCCTGTGGGGTCTGCTGCGACGGCTCCAGGCCGCCCTGGTCCTGGGAGGGCTGGCGCTGGTGGCCACGTCCCTGCGGGCGTTCGGGCCGCCCCTCTGGGACCTGGCCCAGGGCGCTCCGAACTGGGTGCCGTTCGCGGTCGTCGGCCTGCTCCTCCTCGCCGTCGGGGCCCGTTACGAGGCGAGTCTGGCGAGGCTGCGGAGCCTGGGGCGGGCGGTGTCGGGCATGCGCTGACGGAACCGCGCCCACGAAGGGGGCGCCCCGGGACCGGCCGCCGCGGCCGGTCCCGGGGCGCCGGTGTGTCTAGCTCTCCAGCATCTCGGTGACGAGGGCGGCGATCGGCGACCGCTCGGACCTGGTCAGGGTGATGTGCGCGAACAGCGGGTGGCCCTTGAGCTTCTCGATCACCGCGACCACGCCGTCGTGGCGGCCCACCCTCAGGTTGTCGCGCTGGGCGATGTCGTGGGTGAGCACCACACGCGAGTTCTCCCCCAGCCGGGACAGCACCGTGAGGAGCACGCCGCGCTCCAGGGACTGCGCCTCGTCCACGATCACGAACGCGTCGTGCAGCGAGCGGCCCCGGATGTGCGTGAGCGGGAGGACCTCCAGCATCCCCCGGTCCACGACCTCCTCGATGACGTCCTCGCTGGTCACCGCAGACAGGGTGTCGTGCACCGCCTGACCCCACGGAGTCATCTTGTCGTTCTCGGTGCCGGGCAGGTAGCCGAGTTCCTGGCCCCCGACCGCGTACAGCGGCCGGAACACCATCACCTTGCGCTGCTGGCGGCGCTCCAGGACGGACTCCAGCCCGGCGCACAGGGCCAGCGCGGACTTCCCGGTGCCGGCGCGCCCTCCCAGGGACACGATGCCGACCTCGGGGTCGGTGAGCAGGTCGAGGGCGATCCGCTGCTCGGCGCTGCGTCCGTGAAGACCGAACACGTCCCGGTCGCCGCGCACCACCTTGACCGACTTGTCGGGCCGCACCCGCCCGAGCGCCTTTCCGCGCTCGGACACGAGCACCAGCCCGGTGTGACAGGGGAGTTCCCTGGCCTCCTCGATCTCGCTGGTACCGCCGTCGAACAGCTCACCGATCTGGTGGGCGGGCACGTCCATCTCGGCCATGCCCGTCCAGCCGTGCTCGATGGCGAGTTCGGCGCGGTACTCGTCGGCCGGGAGGCCGATCGAGGCGGCCTTGATCCGCATCGGCAGATCCTTGCTCACCAACACGACGTTCCCGCCCTCCTCCTGGAGGTTGCGGGCCACCGTCAGGATCCGGGTGTCGTTGTCGCCGAGCCGGAAGCCCGCCGGCAGGATCTTGGGATCGCTGTGGTTGAGCTCCACACGGAGCGTTCCGCCCTGGTCGTTCACCGGCACCGGGACGTCCAGTCGGCCGTTGGCGACCCGCAGGTCGTCGAGACGGCGCAGCGCGTTGCGAGCGAAGTACCCGAGTTCCGGGTGGTGTCGCTTGCTCTCCAGCTCGGTGATCACCACCACGGGGATGACGACCTCGTGCTCGGCGAACCGGGCCATGGCCATCGGGTCGGCGAGCAGGACGCTGGTGTCGAGCACGTGGACGCGCCTGGTCCGACCTACCTCCGTGTGGGGGTCGGTGGGGGACTGGGTGTCACGGCGATCGGTCGAGGAACTAGCCACTCGTTCTCCCCTTGGGCACCGCGTGGGCGCCCTACTGTCACGGGATCATGGAGGACCGGGACCTGGCCCCAGAGGGCCGGGTCCGGCCCTCCTCGTCGACGTTCCGCGAGAGCGGAGGAGATCAATGAGCCGGGGCCTCCCGAACGGGTGGATGCACACCACCCGCTTTTTCCGACGCTACGCGCCCACGACCCCGTTTCCAAGAGGCCCGTCCCGCCGCGCGGTGAACACCGCGTTAATGGGCTGGTCGACGGGGAGAGCCCGGGGTCAGAAGCCGAAGCGCCGGTTGCGCGCGCCGTAGGAGCGCAGTGCACGGAGGAAGTCCACCCTGCGGAACGCGGGCCAGTAGACCTCGCAGAAGTAGAACTCCGAGTGCACGCTCTGCCACAGCATGAAACCCGACAGACGCTGCTCTCCCGACGTGCGGATGAGCAGGTCGGGGTCGGGCTGGCCGCGCGTGTAGAGATGCCGTGCGATGTCCTCGATGTCCAGGCGCTCGGCAAGCTCCTGGATACCGGTGCCCTTGGCCGCCTCCTCGTGAAGGAGGGACCGAACCGCATCAGCGATCTCACGTCTACCTCCATACCCGACGGCGACGTTGACAACCAGGCCGGGGTTACCGGATGTTGCCGACTCCGCCTCCTTCAGGGCGCGGACGGTGGTGTCGGGCAGCACGTCGAGCGCGCCGACGGGGCGCGTGTTCCACCCCTCCTCGCGGAGGCGGGCGATGGTCTGCTCGATGATGCGCACCAGCGGGCCCAGTTCGGACTCGTCGCGGGTGAGGTTGTCGGTGGACAGCATCCACAGGGTGACGACCTGCACACCGACCTCGTCGCACCAGCGCAGCAGCTCGAAGATCTTGTTCGCGCCGGCCTGGTGGCCCTCTTCGGCCGCCCGGAGGCCGCTGCTCTTCGCCCATCGACGGTTGCCGTCCATGGCGACGCCGACGTGGCGGGGAATCTCCTGGCTGGTCAGCCGGCGTTCGAGCCGGCGTTCGTAGAGCCAGTACAGGGGGTCTCGGAGCCCCATTGGCGAAACCTCTCAGAGCTGGATCGAAGACAGCACACCCCTGCGAAGGATGTGCCGACGGGGATTCCTCCAGAGTAGTTCGCCCCGGGACGCTACGTCACAGCGAGGGACTTGCGCACGTGTTTGCGGCCCTGGTGGATGCGGGACTTGACGGTTCCGAGGGCGAGGTTGAGCTCGGAGGCGATCTCGTTGTAGTCCATCTGGCACAGGTCGCGCAGGACCAGGGGGGCCACCAGGTTGGGGCGGTCCTTCTCCAGCTGGTCCAGGGCCTCCAGCAGGTCGATGCGGGAGCCGGCGATGACGCTGGTGGTCCGCGGGTCGCTCTGGTGGGGCATCCGCTCGGCCTCGGTCGGGAACTCGGCGGACCGGCGCTTCATCGACCGGTAGGTCTGGCGCGCGGAGTTGGACACCACGGTGTACAGCCAGGTGGTGAACAGGGAGTCGCCCTTGAAGCTGTCGATCTTGCGGGCCACGCGCAGGAGCGCGTCCTGGCAGGCCTCCTCCGCGTCCTGGCGGTAGGGCAGGAAGCGCGCGCACCGGCGCAGCACCTCGGGCTGGATGCGCCGCAGGAGGTCGTCCAGGGCCACCGCGTCGCCGTGCTTGGCCCGGCGCGCGAGTTCCTCCAGCTCCTCGTCGACGTTGCTCGCCACCCGCCGCCGGGGCGTCGGGGTCCCCTCGTTCTCCGTGTGGTCACTACTGCGCATGGCTGGTCTCTCCCTGACTGACGGCAGACGTCCCGCCGTCCGGTTCGGACGCGTGTGCGCCCGTCGGTACGAGGGTCACACGTCAATGGGACGTCTACGGAACCCCTTCGGCTCCATCCTCACGAAACATGACATTTCGCCACGACCATTCACATGGCGTACCGAACCCGACGGGGCCTCCCCCAGTTTCCACGCCCCGGGGGTATCCGCGCTACCCGGAGAGGGGATCATATCGGCGGGGAGTCATCGTGAAGGCGTAGATGGTGTATTAGTGGGCAACGACCGCGTATTCACCCCTGACACACCGAGGCGGAAATGAGCCAACCGGAGGCCTTCGGACGGTACCGCGTCATCCGGCGCCTGGGTTCCGGTTCCTTCGCCACGGTCTGGTTGGCGCAGGACGATCTGCTCAACTACCCGGTGGCCATCAAGGTACTCGCCGAGAACTGGGCGCACCAGATGGACATCCAGCACCGGTTCCTGGAGGAGGCGCGCATCCTGCGCCAGACCGACTCCACGTGGCTGGTGGCGGTGCACGACGTCGACGTGCTCCCCGACGGGCGCCCCTACATGGTGATGACGTACGCCGACCAGGGAAGCGTGACCGACCTCATCAGGCGGGGTCAGCTGCCCCTGGACGAGGCCCTGCGGCTGCTGACGGAGATCGGCCAGGGCATCACCGTGCTGCACAACCACGGCACGATCCACCGTGACATCAAGCCGTCCAACGTCCTGCTCCAGTCCTCGCCCGTGGGACAGCGCGTACTGGTCGCGGACCTGGGGTTCGCGAAGGCCATCGACGAGGCCTCGGGGTTCACGGCGGCGGCGGGGACGCCCGGCTACATGTCGCCCGAGCAGAGCATTCCCGGCGGCGACCTGGACGTGCGGTCCGACGTGTACTCGCTGGGCGCGGTCGCCTACGAGCTGATCACCGGACGGCCGCCCTCGCGTCCGCCCGTCAAGATCGCGCCTGGCCGGATCCGGCCAGGGCTCCCCCGGGCCCTTGACGAGCTGATCCTCTCCGCCCTCTCGGTGGACCGGGAGAGCCGCCCCGCCGACGCCAAGACCTTCACGGACCGTGTGCGAACGATCCGTACGGAGCCCGACCTGCCCAAGGCGGACCCGTGGTGGCAGCGCTACCAGATGCCCTGGAGGCGCACGGTCGCCCTGACCGCCGCCCTGCTGCTGATGGTGGCGGGCGTCACCGCGTCCACCGGCAGCCCGGGCCTGGACCTGACCACGGTGCGGTACGCCGCCCAGGACATACGGGTGAACGTGCCCTCGGCGTGGGCGCGGGAGTTCCACACCGACCAGGACGCCCGTCCGGCGGCGGCCGAGGCGGGCGCCGGCCCGGGGCTGCTGGTGGCGACCGACGCCGACGACTGGCACTCCACCGAGGTTCCGTCCTACGGGGTGTACGCCACGGTGATGCCGGGGGCCCGCGCCCTGAGCGGCGTCTCCGACACCGACCAGTGCGGTGGCGCCCCGGACGAGCGCGAGCTGCACACCACCGCGTGGGAGGGCACGGTGTGGGACTGGCCCGAGTGCAACGGCGGCGGCGCGTTCACCAGCGCCGCCGTGCACCAGCCGGGTGTGCCCACCACCGTGTACTTGGAGATCCGCCAGCCCGACTACCGCCCGGACGTGGTGAACGACATCATCGGCGGCACCCGCCTGGGCTGACCGGGCCCCGCGGCTCCGGCCCGGGGTCCCGCGGCTCTCCCGCGCCCCGGGGCCGAAGCGGAGCCTCGGCCCCGGGCTCCCGCGGCGTCCCGCGGTGCGGGGCCGGCGCGGAACGGAGGCCCGGAACTGGCACTCCCTAGGCGAGCAGCTGTGTCCGCAGGTCCTCGGGCGAGGTGACCGGGAGCTTGCAGACGAACCCCTCGCACACGTAGGCGGTGGGGACACCGCCGACCGGGGCGCGGTCGCGCAGCAGCGGCACCCCTCCGTCGTCGCGGCCGTCGCCCCGCGACAGCGCCGTGCCGAGCGGGGCCCAGGCCAGGGCCGTGCGCACGAGTTCCTCCGTGCGGGGGTCGCCGGGGTCCCCCACCACCGCGACGGCGCGCGGCCCGGACAGGGCCGCCTCACCGGCGGCGAGGCCCCATCCGGCGAACCGCGCGGCCTTCTCCGCCAGCAGGGCGACCGGCGACAGGGCTCCCTCGGCGGCCGTCCTGTGGCGTTCCGAACCGGTGAGGGCGGCGTAGGTCACCAGCGCGGACGCGACGGCCGAGCGCCCTGAGGGGGTCGCGTTGTCGGTGGGGTCCTGCGGGCGGCTGAAGAGCTTCTCCGCGTCGTCCGCGGTGTCGAAGAACCCTCCCTCGCCGTCACCGAAGTGCTCCAGGACGGCGTCCAGGAGCCTCCCGGCCTCGTGCGCGTAGCGCGGCTCACCGGTCACCCCGTGCAGGGCCAGCAGCCCCTCCGCCACGTCGCCGTAGTCCTCCAGCACCCCGGCGCTGGTGCCGGCCCGGCCGTCACGGGACGTGCGCGCCAGGCGTCCGTCCCGCAGGTGCACGGAGAGCAGCAGCTCCGCGGCGTCGCGGGCGGCGTCCACGAGGTCGGGGCGCTCCAGCAGCGCTCCGGCCTCGGCCAGTCCGGCGATCGCCAGACCGTTCCAGGCGGCCACCACCTTGTCGTCGCGCGCGGGCGCGACCCGCTCGGCGCGGGCGGCCAGCAGGGCGTCCCGGACCCGCTGGAAGCGCCACGTGTCGGCGGGAGGGACCGGCAGCCGGAGCACGGAGGAACCGTGCTCGAAGGTGCCCTCGTCCGTCACCCCGAACACGTCGGCGGCGAAGGCGGCGTCCTCCTCGCCCAGGACCTCGCGCAGCTGGGCGGGCGTCCACACGTAGTAGGTGCCCTCCTCGCCCTCGCTGTCGGCGTCCAGTGCCGAGGCGAACCCTCCCTCGGGGGTGCGCAGGTCGCGCAGCATCCAGTCGGCGGTCTCCTCCGCCACCCGGCGCAGCAGGGCGTGGACGGCGGTGTCCGCGGTCGCGGCGCCCGGCCGCGCCGGACGGCGGCCCATACGGAGGTAGGCGCGCAGCAGCAGCGCGTTGTCGTACAGCATCTTCTCGAAGTGGGGGACGACCCACGCGCGGTCCACCGAGTAGCGGGCGAAACCGCCGCCGAGCTGGTCGTACATGCCCCCCTGGGCCATGGCCAGGGCGGTGCCGGTGGCCATCAGCCAGGCCGGGGTGGACTCTGCCGTGTCGGAGGCCGGGGACGGCGGCGCGCTCCGGTGCAGCGCGGCCCCGTACGGCGCCGTCGGGCGGTTCTCGGTGGCGCCGGTGCTCGGGAAGGGCCGGGTGCGCTCGTCCTGCGCGGTCAGGAAGGACAGCAGCATCGACGGCGGGAACTTGGGGGCGTCGCCGAACCCGCCCTCCAGGCTGTCGTAGTCGCGTACCAGCGCGTGGACGGCCAGGTCGAGCTGGTCGGCGGAGGGCGGCGGCGCGGACGGCAGGGTGCGCGGGGCCCCGAGGGCGTCCACCACGCGCCTCCCCTGGTCGAGGAGTTCGGGGCGCTTGTCCCGCCAGGCGGTGGCCACGCCCTCCAGCAACCGCTGGAAGTGGTCGCGCGGGAAGTAGGTACCGCAGTAGAACGGCGCCCCGTCGGGGGTGGCGAACACGGTCATGGGCCACCCGCCCTGGCCGGTCATGGCCTGGGTGGCCTCCATGTAGACGGCGTCGACGTCCGGGCGCTCCTCGCGGTCCACCTTGACGTTGACGAAGTGCGCGTTCATGCGCGCGGCGGTCGCCTCGTCCTCGAAGGACTCGTGGGCCATCACGTGGCACCAGTGGCAGGCCGCGTAGCCGACGGACACGAGGACGGGGACGTCGCGCCGGCGGGCCTCCGCGAAGGCCTCCTCACCCCAGGGCCACCACTCCACGGGGTTCTCGGCGTGCTGCAACAGGTACGGGCTGGTCGCTTCGCTCAAGCGGTTGGGCATGCCACCACTGTGCCACCCGCGGCCGGGAACCGCCCGGGGCGGGAGGGCCTGCCGGTCCGTGCCGGAAACCGTCCCGCCCCGCCGGGCGGGGGACGGTTTCCGGGGAGCGCTCCCGCGGACTCCGCCGGGCCTTCCCGTGCCCGTGTCCGAACCGGCGCCCGGGGGATCAGCCCCTGGGCTCTGCGGCGCCGTCGGCCGCGGAGGCGGCCACCTCGTCCGCCCCCGCCTCCCCGGCGGAGGCCTCGGAACGGTCGGGGCCGCCGGTCTCCGGCGTCCCGCCCTCCCCGGGCAGCGCGCGGAGCTTGCCCGTCAGGCTCCTCATCAGGAAGTACAGCACGACGCCGATCGCGAAGATGACCAGGAAGCCCATGACCCCGGGTGTCACGGTGTCCTTGTCCAGCGAGACGTCGGTGGCCAGCACAGCCGAAGAGGTGAGAAGGGTATTCATGCCACTCATACTCTCACTGCTTCTCGGACACCCGCGAAGAGGTCCTTCTCAGGGACCTCGGTGTCCACCAGCGAGCGCACCAGGTGGTAGTCCTCGGTGGGCCAGGCCTCGGAGAGGATCTCGTTGGGGACGGCGAACCAGAAGCCGTTCGGGTCCACCTGGGTCTCGTGCGCCTTGAGCGCCTCCTCCGCCACGCCGAACTGCTCGCTGCAGTGCACCCGGGTGGTGATCTCCCACCGGGGGTACTCGCGGTCGTTGATCCGCTTCATCCAGTCCTCGAAGGGGTTCTCGATGCCGCGCTCGGCGAGGACCGCCGCCAGGGCCACGAACCGCTCCGGCGGGAACGAGACGAAGTAGTACAGCTTCAGCGGCTGCCAGGGGTCTCCGGCGTCCGGGTAGGCGTCGGGGTCGCCCGCGGCGTCGAACGCGTGCATCGAGACCTTGTGGGTCATGATGTGGTCCGGGTGCGGGTAGCCGCCGTTCTCGTCGTAGGTGAGGATGACGTGCGGCCGGAAGCGGCGGATGGACTCCACCAGGGGCGCCGAGGCCTCCTCCACCGGCAGGGTCGCGAAGCACCCGTCCGGCAGCGGCGGCAGGGGGTCGCCCTCGGGCAGGCCGGAGTCGACGAATCCGGCGAACTCCTGCTGGATGCCGAGGATCTCCCGGGCCCGGTTCATCTCCTCTCGGCGAACCGCGGCGATGTTCTCGCGGATCTCTGGACGCTCCATGGCGGGGTTGAGGATGTCGCCTCGTTCGCCACCGGTCATGGTGACGACGAGCACGTCGGCGCCCTCGTCCACGTAGCGCGCCATCGTGGCCGCGCCCTTGCTGGACTCGTCATCGGGGTGGGCATGGACGGCCATAAGCCGCAGGCGCTCGGACAACGAAGGGTTCTCCTTGACTTGGTGAACACGGGTGCGGGGGCGTGGCTGTCCGGCTCCCCTGGGGCACGGCTTCGACGACTCACGCACGGGCCGCGTAGGGGGGCTGTCAGGTCGGGGATATCTTAGACAACACCGTCCCCTTGTTCGGAGATTCCCGATGCAGCACACCCCGGAAGAAGACGCTGTGAACAGTGCCGACACCCCGGCCGACACGGCCGAACCCGTAGCGCCGGCGCTCCGCAGACGCCACGGCAACGGCCCCGTCTTCTTCGTCATCGCGACCGTGTTCGCGGTCCTGTGCGCGGTCGGCTGGGGCTACTCCATGATGAGCTACAGGGGCCTCGGCGGTGGCGTGTACCACCAGGTGGTGACCTACTCGCTGGAGTCCCCGGACGAGGTCACCATCAGCTACGAGGTGAACAGCCGGGACGGGGCCGAGTGCCTGATCGTCGCCCTGGACGATCAGCACGTCGAGGTGGGCCAGAAGCGCTCCGAGGCGCAGGCGGGGAACCGGATGGTCACCGCGACCGTTGAAACGGTTCGTCAGGCTTCCACGGTACAAGTGGCCTCATGCAGGGAACAAGGTTCGCAGGACTGATTGTTCGAGCCCTTCCTCTGCCTGGTCCCCGGTGCCACCGCCACGCCCGCGAGATCCATTGTGCCACCACACACGGTGATATTCTCGTGAGTTCAGCTTTGGCCGCCTGGTGGCCCTTGCTTCTAGTACACAAGGAGTTCCAGTGACCCAGACCCGCGATGACAACGTCACCTGGCTCACCCAGGAGGCGTATGACCGGCTCAAGTCTGAGCTGGACACCCTGTCGGGGCGTGGGCGGATCGAGATCGCGGAGAAGATCGAGGCCGCCCGCGAGGAGGGCGACCTCAAGGAGAACGGCGGTTACCACGCCGCCAAGGAGGAGCAGGGCAAGATGGAGGCCCGCATCCTCCAGCTCACCGGGATCCTGCGGACCGCGCGCGTCGGGGAGGCCCCCCGCACCGAGGGCGTGGTCGGCCCCGGCATGACCGTCACCGTCAAGTTCGACGGGGACGAGGAGGAGGTCACCTTCCTGCTCGCCTCCCGTGAGGAGAGCGGTTCCCCGATCGACGTGTACTCCCCCAAGTCCCCTCTCGGCTCCGCCATCAACGGCAAGCGCATCGGTGAGAGCGTCAGCTACACGCTCCCGAACGGCAAGAGCCTCGGAGTCGAGATCATCGACGCGGTCCCCTACAGCGGCATGTGACACCGGCGGTACGGGTTGGGGGGCGGCCGTCGGCCGCCCCCCACCGCGTTCCGGGTGGCCCGGTCCGCGCGCGGTGCGCCGGCGCGCGGTGGGGAACGGCGGGACCGGGGCCGCTCCGGCAAGCGGGCCGGGACGGGAGGACCCGTGACGCATCCGTTCGCGGTCCCGGTGCGTCATAGTCTCGGAGTCCCGGAGATCCGACGGGTGCCGCCCGTCCTCTCCGCCCCCCGCCCAGACCGACGAACAGAGGGACCAACGCCGCGATGTCCTCCCCCCACTGGAACCCCCAGGAGCCCCGGCCCGGTTCGTACGCCCCGCAGGGCGGATGGGGACCGGTCTCCCCGCCTCCCGCAGCCGACTGGGGCCGACCGGGGACGGAGCTCTCCCCCATGGCCGGGCCTCCCCGCACGGTGGAGACGGTCGGCCTGGGACGACGCCTGGCCGCACGCACCATCGACTACGTGCTGGTGGTGTTCGCCGCCTGCGTGTTCTTCGTGTTCATGGCCCTCGTGACGGTGGTGCTCACCGCGGGGGCGGAGACCACCGACGCCCAGGGCTCCCTGTGGGCGCTGCTGTTCTTCTTCGGCTGGGGACTGCTGCTCTTCTTCTACGACTGGCTGTACCTGGTCACCTGGGGACGCACGATCGGCAAGATGATGCTCGGCATCAGGGTGGTCAGCGCCGACGGCGGACGGCTCACCCAGGGCCAGGCACTGGGCCGGGCGGCGTTCTTCGGCCTCCCCCAGACCCTGCCGGGTGTGGGGCACCTGTTCTCCCTGGCGGAGGCGCTGCCCATCCACTTCGACCCGGACTCCCGGGCCCTGCACGACCGCGCCGCCGGAACCGTGGTCGTCCGCGGCTGAGGCCCGCGGAGGCGGCCCCGGGCACCGGGACCGCCTCCGCCGGGACGCATGGGCGCCCGAACACCGGGGCCGGGGACTACAGGTCCGCGCAGTCCGGGGCGTCGGCGCCGCCGTCGGCGAACGCCGCCGGGACGTAGTGGCCGGGACCGATCCGGTACCAGGCGCTGCTGGTGCCGAACGGGCCCGTCGCCTCGTCCCCGACAGCCTGGCAGGCGACGTCCACGTTGGCCTTGTACGCCGCCAGGCCCACCGGGTCGTGGTCCCGGCCGGGGCCGCCGCGCACGACCACGGGGTCGCTCTGGGTCACGGTGGTGATCTCGGCACGCTGCCGGTACTCGGCCGTCCACAGGTAGTCGACGTTCACCCAGCCGTTGGTGGGCAGCTGGAGGGCCTCCTGGAAGGCGCCGTCGGCCAGGTCGATCCCGGCCGGGTTGCGGACCTCGCGCCCGAACCCGTCCAGGCCCCCGTTGTATCCCTCCTGGTACGCGGCCTGCGCCTGGGGGCGGCCGCGGTCCAGGTCGCGCCACGACTCGCGGTCGCCGTTCCAGTGGTCGTCGGTGGTGTTCCAGGGGCCCACGTCCCACACGGGGAGGTAGGCGCAGCGCGGTTCGTGGTCCGCGGTCCCGCCCTTGCCCTCGGGGCCGAGCGCGCCCGTGGTGCACACCCGCACCGTGTACTCGCCGCCGCCGCGGGTGGCGAGGCCGCGGCGGGAGGGCAGTGCCGCGAAGTGGTCGTCCTGCCGGACGGTGTGCCCGTTGGCGGTGGTGCCGCCCACCAGGCCGATGCGGGTGGCGAAGAGCCTCGCCGAGAACGGTTCCGCCGCTCCGGACTCCTCCGCGGCGCCGTCCTCCCCGCGTCCGCCGTCGGGATGGTCGGCGCTGCTCACCAGCGGGCGGAGGCGGAGGCCGGTGAGTGCCGTTCCGTCGCCGTCGACCTCCACCCGCGACTGCACCCGGGAGACGTCGTGCGGCAGGGTCACACGGCCGCCGCGCTCCGGGGCCGGGTGCCACTCGGTCCACATCCCGTCCGGGCGGACGCCCCGCACCTCGGTCAGCAGGTCCTCGATGTCGCCGTCCGCCCGCACCCGCACGTCCACGGAGTCGGTGGGGTGTTCCAGTGCCTGTTCCGGGAAGGTCGCCAGCCCCGCACCGCCCTGCCCCTCCTCCAGCCGCAGCGAGGCCCCTCCCCCGTCCGCCTCCCCGCCGTCCAGCCGCAGGGTGCCCGATTCCAGCACCAGCCCGACCCGGTCCGCCGAGTCCAGGTCCTGCCGCGTCCAGCCGCTCTCCGCGAACGCGGGCGCCGGCGCAGCCAGGGGCACGAGAAGGGCCGCGGCGCCCAGGGCCGCCAGCGTCTGGGCCGTGGTGCGCTCGCACCGTCTGTCGGACATCTGTACCTTCCCTCACCAAACACCGAGAGTCACGCAATTGGTCACTCTCAGTAAGGGTCCTGGTGTGCGCGCACTCAAGGAGCTTGTGGCGGGTGTTGGTGATAGGGCGGTAAAAGTCCGACTCGCGTCCTACGGGACAGCGGTGACCCGCCGGGGCGCCGAGGGTTCCCGTTCCTCGCGCGCCCGCGGCGATCGCGGCCCGGCGCCCTCCCTAGGCGAAGGCGAGCAGGCAGGCGGTGAAACCGTGCACGTGGTTGACGCCGCCGACGGGGCCGATCTCCCCCGCCGCGAAGAAGCCCGCGACGGCGTCGACGCCCAGCACGCGGTGCACCGCGAGGACGTCGTGGTCGGCATGGGGGAAGAGCGCCGCTCCCCGCCCGTTGCAGGAGAAGAGCAGACCGGCGCCGACCGGGTGCTCGGCCCCGAAGTCGGCGAGCCGCCGGGCGAGGTCCTCGTCGGCGGTCCCCGCGTCGCGGACCTGGAAGCGGACGGTCTGGCCGATCTCGACCATGTCGCCGACGGTGAGTCCGCCGAGTTCGGGGTCGGCCCCGACGACGCTGCGGATGAGGAAGTCGCCCTGGCCGTGGTGGTCCGCGTACTCGTCCATGGCGATCCCGAGGTGCAGGCCGTTCGAGGCGAGTTCGCGGTCCTCCTCCGAGAGCTCCTCGACGAGCTCCTCCAGCTTGTCGTAGGCGTTGACGCCCGCGAGTTCGAGGATGAGGTTGCCCTCGGCCTTGGTGATGGTCATCGGCGGGCCGACGGGGCGGCAGCCCTGGCTGACGACGGTGCCGAGGACGTTGGCGCCGCCGAGCAGGATGCCGATGGCCCCGTGTTCGGCGACGTCGCCCTCGCAGAAGAGCCGGACGGACTCCTCCCCGCGCATGCCGTCGGCCATGCCGCCGATCAGGGGAAGGCCGTTGAGCGCTTCCGTGGACTCGCGCACGAACGCCTGGGTGGGGAACTCGTACGGGTTGGTCAGCAGGACGGCGGCTCGGTCGTCGGGACCGGGTTCGCGCATGCCGACGACGGCGAGGTGGTCGCCCTCGATGACGGTGTCCAGCCGGAACGGGGTGATATCGACCCCGGGCAGCTCGGCGCACCACACGCTCACCGAACCCTGCCCCTCGACGCCGCGCCCGCCCCCGATGACCCCGGTGGAGCTGCACCCGAGGGTGGTCGCCTCACCCGCCAGGGCCATGACGCGCTTGCCCGCGAGGGTGACCTCCTCGGGGTCGGCGCCGCAGACGAAGAAGCAGACCAGGTCGGCCGATCCGTCGACCTGCTCCAGTGCGCCGAGGACGGCGCGCTCGGCCGCGTTCACGAGGTCGGCCCCCGTCGTCAGTGCATTGCCGAACCGTGCCACCAGCCGCCACCTCCGGTTTCACCGGCCGCCTGGGCCGTGCGTGGGACTCCACCGTCACGTCCCATTCTTCCACCCCGGTGCCCATCGGGGGGTTTTCCGGTGAACAAGCCCGGACACCGGCTCGGGCGGCGGGGCGGTCGAACGGGGACGCGTTGACGGGGGGTCTCTTTCCTCAACCGCGCCCCGGAAACCCCGGACGGGCGACACTCCGGTTCGCGCGGCGCCCGGTGCGGATAGGTTCGGAGGGTGAGCGCACTCCCCGAACTCCCCCGGACCCGTGCGGCGTTGCGCGAGTCCGGCCACGTCCACCGTTCCGTCGCCGCCGAGGTGCGGGAGAACCTGCTCGGCCTGATGGGTTCCGGCGAGCCGCGCTTCCCCGGGGTGCGCGGTTTCGACTCGACGGTGCTCCCCCAGGTGGAACGCGCGCTGTTGGCGGGACACGACCTCGTGCTGCTCGGCGAGCGCGGGCAGGGCAAGACCCGGCTGATCCGCGCCCTGGTGGGCCTGCTCGACGAGTGGTCCCCGGCGGTGGCCGGGTGTCAGGTCAACGACCACCCCTTCGCCCCGGTGTGCCCGGCCTGCGTGCGGCGGTCGGCGGAGGAGGGGGACGGGCTGCCGGTGGTGTGGCGCCACCGGAGTGAGCGCTACGGGGAGAAGCTGGGCACCCCCGACACGGGCGTGGGCGAGCTGGTCGGCGACGTGGACCCGGCGCGGCTGGCCGAGGGGCGTTCGCTGGGGGACCCGGAGACCATCCACTACGGTCTCGTGCCGCGCGCGAACCGGGGAGTGTTCTGCGTGAACGAGCTCCCCGACCTGCCCACCCGCGCGCAGGTCGCCCTGTTCAACGTGCTGGAGGAGCGCGATCTCCAGGTGCGGGGCTACAGCCTGCGGCTCCCCCTGGACGTCCTGGTGGTCGCGAGCGCCAACCCCGAGGACTACACGAGCCGGGGGCGGATCGTCACCCCGCTCAAGGACCGCTTCGGCGCACAGGTGCGGACCCACTACCCGCTGACCCTGGAGGACGAGCTCGCACTGGTCCGCCAGGAGGCGGTGCTGCCGGAGGGGACGATGCTGCCCGCGCACGTGTGGGAGACCGTGGCGCGGTTCACCCGGCTGGTGCGCGCCTCGAAGCGGGTGGACGCCGCGTCGGGGGTGTCCGTGCGCTTCGCCGTGGCGGCGGCCGAGACGGCGGCGGCGTCGGCGCTGCGCCGGGCCGCACTGTCCGGCGGGGAGGCTCCCGTGGCGCGTGTGTGCGACCTGACGGTGGCGGTGGAGCCGCTCCTGGGCAAGGTCGAGTTCGAGCTGGGATCCGAGGGCCGGGAGTCGGAGGTCCTGCACGCGCTGCTGCGCCGGGCGACGGCGGAGACGTTCAGGGAGCGGCTGGGCGGGACGGACCTGTCCCCGCTCAGCGACCGGTTCTCGGGGGGCGCGACCGTGGAGTCCGGCGACCTCGTGGGCGCCGTGGAGCTGCTGCGCCGGGTCGGCGCCGTGCCGGGGCTCTCGGCGATGATCGACAGCGCGGCGCCGGAGTCGGAGGACGGACCTCCGACGCAGAGCCTGGCGGCGGCGGTGGTGGAGTTCGCGCTGGAGGGTCTGTACCTGGAGCGCCGCCTCTCCAAGGACGTGCTCCCCGGTGGAGGGGTGTACCGGTTCTAGGCGGGATTCCTGCCTCCTGGCCCGCGTGCACCGGGCTTCCTCTCGCCGCGCCTCTGCGCCCGTGCGGCACCACCGGGGCCGGACCCCGCACATCCTCCCCCGAGAGATCCCCCGGACAGTTGATCGCCGACCCGGGAGCCGGCCGGGGAACACTCCCCCGGCCGGGCCCACCAGCCCCGGACCCGCGCCCCCATCTCGCCTGCCGCTTCGGTGTCCCGCCCCCGAGCTCCCCCGGCCTCCCGTCCCGCCGGGACCGCGCACGGCAGGGGCGACGGCCGTCGGCGCCCGTCCGTCCGCGGGCAGGACGCCCGGGACGCGGCGCCGGGCGTAGGGTCGTGCCCGACGCGCCCGGAACGGTGCGCCGGGTGGATCGGAGGGGTGCGAGTGAGGTTCCGGTACCGGGAGTACGCAGGCGGGCCCGATCCCCTGGAGGGGCCCGGGCCGTCCGCGGGTGAGGACGCCTCCGACGGGGTCGCGGCAGCGCTGCGGGAGCGGCTGGCCCGGCTGGCGCACGGCGTCGGCCCCACCTCCGGGGCCGAGCATCTGGAGGCCACTGCCCTGGAGGGAGCGCTGCTGCGCTACGAGGAGGGCGATCCCACGGCCCTGGACGGACTGGACCCCGACGCGTCCGGCCCTCCGGACGGGTGGCCGGGCGCGGGGAGCTCCGCGGAGGAGGCTCCCGGAGGCGGGGCCGCCCCGGACGGCGGCCCCCGGGAGGGCCGGGCCGACGTGGGAGCGCCCGCCCGCGGATGGGGACCGCGCGAACTCCGGCGGCTGGGCGAACTGGCGCTGCGCGACATCGAGGCGGTGAGGCGCGTCCGCGGCCATCTGGGCGGGGACCTCCGGGGCGGCGCCGGTCCGGGCGGCGGACCGACCGGCGGCCACCTGCCCCGCGCCGAGGGCGGGGACCGGGCGCTGGACGCGGTCGCGACGGTGCGGGAGGCGGCCCTGCGCCGCGCCCGGCCCGGGGAACGGGACGTGGTCCTGCGCCCGGAGGACGTGCGGGTGGCGGAGACCGAGCCCGCGGAGGCTGCCGCGGTGGCGTTGCTGGTGGACCTGTCCCACTCGATGACGACCCGCTCGCTGCACGAGGCGGCCACCGGCACGGCGCTGGCCCTGCACACGCTGGTCCGGGTCCGCCGCCCGCAGGACCGGCTGCGGCTGGTCGGCTTCGCTGACCGGGCGCGGGTGATGACACCGGCGGAGCTGGCCGCCCACGACTGGAGCCGCGTCCCGGGGACGAACCTGCACCACGCGCTGAGACTGGCGCGGATCCACCTGCGGCGCCACCGCGACCTGCGTCCGCAGGTGATGGTGGTGACCGACGGGGAGCCGACCGCCCACCTGGGCGAGGACGGGGGCGCCCGCTTCTCGTGGCCCCCGGACCCCCGTACGGAGGAGCTGACGCTGGCCGAGCTGGACGCCGCGCTGCGGGAGGGGGCGGAGGTGGCGTTCTTCGTCCTGGCGGACGATCCGCGGCTGCGCGCGTTCCTGGAGCGTGTGGAGCGGCGCCGGGGCGTCCGGGTGGAGCGTGCCGGCGCCGGGGAGCTGGGCCCGCTGGTGGTGGACCGGTACCTGCGCCGCCCCGGCTGACCTCGGGGCCGAGGCCCGCGCGGGCGGACCGCCCGTCCCGGGGACGCCACCCGTGTCAGGGGCCGCCCGTGCCCGCGACGGACGGGCCGCCGCCCCGCGCGGTCACGCGGGGCGGCGCAGGGGTGTCACCGCTCGAAGATGTTGACGTCGGAGGCCATCAGGAGCAGTTCCTCGGGCGCCTGCCCCCCGGAGTACAGGAGCTGGTGCCGGTTGGCGGGCATGATCGTCTCGGTGAACCTCAGGGGGACCTCCCCGTCGTAGGCGACGCGCTCCTGGACGAGCAGGGGGATCCCCGGGCTCAGGCCGAAGGACTCCGCCTCGTCCTGGGAGGGCATCCGGGCGCCGACGATGTCCCAGTTCCACTCCTCCCGGTAGCCGAGGCCCTGGAGGATCGCGGCCACACCCTGCTCCAGCCGGTCGGGGGACATGAGCGGGGTGTTGTTGGCGATGTGGAAGGGGAAGTAGGTCACCTGGGACTGCCACAGGCCGCCGTCGACGAACCGGTCGGAGGCCCGGATGACGACCAGCCCCCCGTGAGGACCGTCCGCGGCCTCGCCGTGGCGGAGCCGTCGGGCCACCTTGGGGCGCATGGTGTCCAGGCTGACCTTGATCTTCTCGTCGATCTGGTCGTATCCGGCCTCGCGCAGGTGCGGCTGGTATCCGGCGTCGAAGCGCTCGGAGTCGCTGCCGCCGCTGATGGGGGTGGCCAGGTGGACGATGGGTCGGTGGTCGGAGACGAAGGCCCCTCGTCCCGCCTGGATGGCGATGCGGCCCTCGTCCTGGAGGATGCGCATGCCGAGGCGCGCGGTGGCCCGGGAGACGTCGAGCTGCTCGGCGAGCTCCTCCTCCCCGGGGAGCCGCTCGCCCGGTTTGTAGTCGCCCCTGGACAGCGCCTCCCGCAGGTGGTCGGCGACCTCGGTCTTCCTCGACGTGCTCATGGGTGTGCTCAGTCCCGGCGGTAGGCGTTCATGTTGCCGTGTTCGTACTGGTAGCGGATGCTGTGCCCCGCGTAGACCGTCTCCACCACACGGATCGGCCTCTCCTCCGAGAGGTCGGTCCGGTGGACCTGCAGTACCGGGACCCCGGGGGGGAGTTCGAGCTGCCCGGCCTCGTGGGGGCTGGGCATGCGGGTCGTGAGTTCGTCGACGAAGCCGACCTGGCGGTGCCCGTGCTCCGCCAGTACGGACAGCGCGCTCTCGACGTCCTCGGGCAGCATGAGCGGGGTGCCGCCGACGAGGTTCATGGGGTAGTACGCGGAACTGATCGAGCCCGAGATCTCACCGGAGAAGCGGTACATCCGCCGGACGACCGTCATGTCGCCCTCGGGGACGCGCAGGCGGCTGGCGATGTCGGGGGTGGCGCTGAGGAGTTGGAGCTCCTCCAGCATCTGCCCGGTCATGCCCGACTCGTTGAGTCCGGGGGGACCGCCCCTGGAGCGGTTGGCGTAGAAGGTCTCCGGGACGACGTCCTGCACGAAGTGGCCCCTGCCGGGGCGGCTGACGATCAGGCCCTGGTTGCGCAGCATGCCGAGGGCCAGTCTGATCGTGTTGCGGGACGCGTCGAAGCGTTCTTCGAGCTGCTTCTCCGACGGCAGCTGTCCGCCGAGCGGCAGGCTTCTCTCCTGGATCTCCCGCCTCAGGGTTCGAGCGATCTGACGGTATCTGCTTTCTGCCCGCATAAGTCAGCCCTCGCTGGGGTACTAGACCAACAACCTAGCTTGTACCAACAAGGTGATCGGTACACCATCCGAACAGGTCCATCCGGTTCTCCTGAACCTATCGTAGATGAAGGCCACCCTAAGTCCAGGGTGGAGCCACCGACGAGACACCCGTGAAGACGACACCGGACAGGCCGCAACCCGCAGGACCGAACACCCGAACACCCTCGACAACGGATACAGCACTCGTGAGAGATCACCTCGCGCCCCCTCACCCCGCACGGGGGCGTACGAAGCACTGAGAAGAGACTTCCCCTGAGGAGACCAGTATGATCCCGATCGTCATCACGCTCGTAGGAGTCGTGCTTCTGGGACTGGCCGTAGGATTCCTGCTCGCCATCTCCATCGGCATGCGCCGCCAGGACCGCCGTGGAACCTACCGCTCCCTGCGGGGCGACGACGGCACCGCGCTCTCCCGCACCGGCAGCCTCGTCGTCGGACTCCGCTTCGCCAACGAGAAGCCCTCCGCGCCACACCCTCCCCAGGACCGCACCTCCACCACGGTCTGAACCGGGAGCACGGGGCCGGAGACGGCGCCGCGGCCCCCGCCGCGGAACCGCGGACCGGCCCGACGGCGGGAGCACCGCCGGAGTGAACGGACCCCCAGCAGGGGTCGCCGCAGGTGCCCGCGGGCACCGCACGGCGGGCTCACCGAGGAGCCCGCCGGCCGGGACCCCGCGCGACACCGGACACGCGGTGCCGGAGAGGCGCCGTGAGGGGCCCGGCGACGAGGCCGGGAGACCCGCACGGCGGGGCCGGACGGGCGTCACGCCGCGGCCCGGCGCCCCAGCCCCCCGGAACACGCCCTAGCCCTCCAGGGCCTGCAACAGATCCGCCACCAGGTCGTCACCGGACTCGATGCCCACGGAGATCCTCACCAGGTCGGAGGGGACCTCCAGCGGGGAGCCCGCGGTGGACGCGTGCGTCATCCGCCCGGGATGCTCGATCAGGGACTCCACCCCGCCCAGGGACTCGCCCAGCGTGAAGACCTCGGTCCGCTCGCACAGGTCCAGCGCGGCCTTCTCCCCGTCGCGCAGAGCGAAGGAGACCATCCCGCCGAAGGACCGCATCTGCCGCTCGGCGACTTTGTGCCCCGGGTGGCCCTCCAGCCCGGGGTAGTAGACCCGCCGGACCGCCGGGTGGCTCTCCAGCGCGGCCACGACGCGCTCCGCGTTGGCGCTGTGCCGGTCCATCCGCACGCCCAGGGTCTTCACTCCGCGCAGGGTCAGCCAGGAGTCGAAGGGCCCCGGAATGGCACCCATGGTGTTCTGGTGGAAGGCCAGCCGCTCCCCCAGCTCCGCGTCGGACACGACCAGGGCGCCCCCGACCACGTCGGAGTGCCCGCCGAGGTACTTGGTGGTGGAGTGCACGACGACGTCCGCGCCCAGGGTCAGCGGCTGCTGGAGGTAGGGCGAGGCGAACGTGTTGTCGACGACGTACAGCGCACCGGCCTCGTGGGCGATCTGCGCGACCGTCTCGATGTCGGTGATGTTCAGGAGCGGGTTGGTGGGCGTCTCGGTCCAGACCACCTTGGTCTCGGGCCGGATCGCCGCGCGCACCGCCTCGGGGTCGGACTGGTCGACCGCGTCCCACCGCACGCCCCAGCGCTCGACCACCTTGGAGACGAGGCGGAAGGTGCCGCCGTAGGCGTCGCCCGGGATGATCATGTGGTCACCAGGCGACAGGACCGTGCGCAGCAGGGTGTCCTCCGCCGCCATCCCGGAGGCGAACGCGAGGCCGCGCGTCCCGGACTCCAGCGCGGCCAGGCACTCCTCCAGCGCGGCGCGCGTGGGGTTGCCGGTGCGCGAGTACTCGTAGCCCTGGCGCAGACCGCCCACACCGTCCTGGGCGTAGGTGCTGGTCTGGTAGATCGGGACCACCACGGCGCCGGTCCCGGCGTCCGGTTCCTGCCCTGCGTGGATGGCCAGTGTTTCAAACCCGTCGAACTTCATGGGGCCACACTAGCGCCCGCGGACCCCTCGGAACCCGTGTTCAGCTGGGAGGGAGCACCGCGAACGGGGGCCGGCGGCGGTCTGCGCGCCGGGCCGGGGTCAGGCGGGCGGGAAGCGGGTGGCCGACCCGGGCAGGGGCGGCTCCACCGGGACCTCGGGGGGCAGTCCGCTGACCGGGGTGGGCACGCGGGTGGGTGTCCCGGTCTCCCGCAGCGGGGGCTCCCATCCGAGGTCGGCGTCGTAGGTGCGCACGACCTTCCCGGGGATGCCCGCGATGACGGCGTGGTCGGGATAGGCGCCGGGGCGGACCACCGTGCCCGCCGCGACGACGGAGTTGCGGCCCAGGTGGACGCCGGGGAGGATGACCGCGTTCGCGCCGATCCAGGTGCCGTCGCCGATGCTGACCGGGTCGTCCACGGGCCACTGGAGGCCGACGGGGATCTCGGTGTTGGCGTAGGCGTGGTTCTGGTCGGTGATGTAGACGTAGGGGCCGGTGTACACGTGGTCGCCGATGTCCACGGACTTGTGGGCGACGATGTGGGAGCCGCGGCCGATGGCGCAGCCCGATCCGATCCGCACGACGGAGCCCTCGCCCAGGTCGTAGTCGGGCCCCATGCCGGCGGCGAGGGTCATGTCGCCGCCCAGGACGGTGTGCACGCCGATCTCGATCCAGGGCTCGCCGTAGAGGGTCGCCGTGGGGAAGGCGATCGCGGACCCCGCCCCGAAGCGCGCGAACTTCCGGGCGGCCCCGGATCCGGCTCGGATCTCGGCCTTGCTTCGGGCGTACGACCAGACGGAGCGGATGATCCAGGACAACAGCCGAGACACGCGTGCTCCCATTTATTACCTGCCAGTAATACTGCCGCGAACATTAGCAGTGTCCGAGTATGCGTCGGAGTGCCCGCTGCCCGCACACCGGGGCCCCGGGACGCGTCCGGAGGGGACGTGTCCCGGGGCCCCGGAGGCCTGCGGGTGTTCGGGTCGTACTCGGGCAGGGGCGGACCGCGGTGGGGCAGGGGCGCCGGGTTCGCGGTCCGCTAGTTGGCCAGGTGGGCCAGCAGGTCCTGGCGGGTGAGAATGCCCACCGGCTTGCCGTCGCGCAGCACCACCAGGGCCCCGGACCCGCGCAGCAGGCGCACGCAGTCGCCGACCGGCGTGCCCGTACCGACCGTGGCGAGCGGCTTGCCCATGTGGGCCTCGACCATGTCGTCCAGCTGGGCGCGGCCGTCGAACAGCGCGTCCAGGAGGTCGCGCTCGGCGATGGAGCCGACCACCTCGGCGGCCATGACCGGCGGCTCCTCCTTCATGACGGGGAGCTGGGAGACGCCGTACTCCCGCATGATCGCGACGGCGGTGCCGACGGTCTCGTCCGGGTGGCTGTGCACGAAGTCGGGCAGCGCCCCGCCCTTGTCCCCGAGGACGTCGCCGGCCGTGGCCTCCTCCGTCTCGTTGGTCAGGAACCCGTAGTCGGACATCCACTCGTCGTTGAAGATCTTGCCGAGGTAACCGCGGCCGCCGTCGGGGAGCAGGACGACGATGACGTCGTCGGGGCCCGCGTCCTTGGCGACGCGCAGGGCGGCCTCGACGGCCAGGCCGCAGGAGCCGCCGACCAGGAGGGCCTCCTCGCGGGCGAGGCGGCGGGTCATCAGGAAGGAGTCCTTGTCGCTGACCGCCACGATCTCGTCGCACACGGTCGTGTCGTAGGTGCCGGGCCAGATGTCCTCGCCCACGCCCTCGACCAGGTACGGGCGGCCGGTGCCGCCGGAGTACACGGAGCCCTCGGGGTCGGCGCCGACGATCTTCACCGCGCCCTGGGAGACCTCCTTGAGGTACCGGCCGGTGCCGCTGATGGTGCCGCCGGTGCCGATGCCCGCGACGAAGTGCGTGATCCGGCCCTCGGTCTGGTCCCAGATCTCCGGGCCGGTGGAGTGGTAGTGCGACTCCGGGTTCTCGACGTTCTCGTACTGGTTGGGCTTCCAGGCGCCGGGGATCTCGGCGGCCAGCCGGTCCGAGACCGAGTAGTAGGACTCGGGGTGGTCGGGTGCGACCGTGGTCGGGCACACCACGACCTCGGCGCCGTAGGCGCGCAGCACGGACAGCTTGTCCGGTCCGACCTTGTCGGGGCAGACGAAGACGCAGCGGTAGCCCTTCTCCTGCGCGACGATCGCCAGACCGATACCGGTGTTCCCGGAGGTGGGCTCGACGATGGTTCCGCCGGGGCGCAGGGCGCCGCTCTTCTCCGCGGCCTCGACCATGCGGAGCGCGATGCGGTCCTTGACCGAGCCTCCCGGGTTGAAGTACTCGACCTTGGCCAGGATCGTCGGCGCGAGCCCCTCCGCGACCTTCCGCAACCGGACGAGAGGGGTGTCCCCCACCAGGTCGATCAGTGAGTCGTGTACCCGCACTTGTGCTCCCTCAGCATCGTGGCGACCGGGTCTTCGGCCCGCCGTGTCCTCGCCCCGGCGGCGAGACCGGGGCCATGGGCCGGTCCGGCCCGTCTCACCCCGACTCTAACGTTTCCCACCAGGGTGTTCGGCGCGTGGAAGACGACGCGGACCGGCACCCGGGCCCGCCCCCGCGCACGGTCGGAGGCGGACCCCCTCGGGGCCGGGCGGCGACGGCGCCGAGGGGCGCCCGGGGCACGGCCCCTCCCGGGACCGGGAGGTGTCGCCCGAACGCCCGTCCACCCTCACCCCGCGGCGCGGACGGTGTGCCGCGCAGGTACGTGACCCGCGGGTTCCCCGCCGGTAACGTCGCACGTGACCGGCGCGCCCCAGGGCAGGCGGGTCCGAGGAATCGGAGGTCGTTCTGTGCTGCGAGCCGCACGTGCACGGCGGATCGCCGCTGCCACCGCGTTCGGTGGCGGCGGGCTCACACTCGTGGGTGGCGGGACGGTGGCGCTCCTCTACCTCCAGGCGAGGTTGGCCCGTCGCGCCGTCGGCACGACCCAGTGGGACCGCCCGGTCGTCAACGGTGTCTACGGAGACGGCGAGGGGCCGCCGGTCCGGATGCTGATGATGGGCGACTCCACCGCCGCCGGGTTCGCGGTCGACAGGGCCGACCAGACCCCCGGCGTCCTCCTCGCCGTCGGGGTCGCTGCGGCGTCGGACCGTCCGGTCCGACTGCGCTGCACCGCCTCCCCCGGCGCCACCTCCGCCAACCTGGCCGCCCAGGCCGAACGCGCGGGGGCCCTGGAGCCGGGTTCGCACTACGACGTGGCGGTCGTCTTCATCGGGGCCAACGACGTCATCCGGCGCGTACGCCCCAACGACGCCATCGCCCGGCTGCGCGACACCGTGCGCGCGCTGGTCGGACAGGGCACCGCCGTGGTCGTCGCGACCTGTCCGGACCTGGGCACCGTCCGCCCCATCGGCTGGCCGCTGCGCACGGTCGCCCGCCGTGCCTCGCGGCAGCTCGCCGCGGCGCAGACGATCGCCGTCACCGAGGTGGGCGGTCGCACCGTGTCCCTGAGCGACATCCTCTCCGACGACTTCCGGACGGACCCTACGGCGATGTTCGGGCCTGACCGTTTTCATCCGTCAGCTCGCGGGTACGCGCAGGCCGCGTTCGCGGTCCTCCCCTCCGCCTGCGCAGCCCTGGGGCTGCTCCCGGAGCTGGACGAGGTCCGCAGGACGCGGGGCATCCTGCCCGTCGACCGGGCGGCCGTCGTCGCCGCGGAGACCCCCGGCACGGAGGTCTCCCGCGCGGGAGCCCACGTCAGCGAACAGCCGACGGGGGCGCGCGGGCGGTGGGCCGCGCTCATCCGGAGCCCCTTCCGGCTCCGGGCCCACGGCGAGCACGAGGAGAGCACAGCCGAACTCGGTGCGGCCGACACCGCGCAGCTCCCCGGCGACTCCGCCTGAAGGCCGCCCCCGGGTGGCGGGAGGAGGGGCCGTACGGGTTTACTGGGCGGTAACAAGACATGCTGTGACCTGTCCCGGCGCGCCGACCGCCCGGCCGAAACCCACAGCCAGCCCGCAGCACCCCAACCGATAGGGACGAAGCCCATGCCCGAAGCAGTCATCGTCGCCACCGCCCGCTCCCCGATCGGCCGCGCCTTCAAGGGCTCGCTCAAGGACATCCGCCCGGACGACCTGACCGCCCAGATCATCGGGGCCGCCCTGGCCAAGGTCCCCCAGCTGGACCCCGCGGGCATCGACGACCTGATGCTCGGCTGCGGCCTGCCCGGCGGCGAGCAGGGCTTCAACATGGCCCGGATCGTGGCCGTCCAGCTCGGCCTGGACACCGTCCCCGGCACCACCGTGACGCGCTACTGCTCCTCCTCGCTCCAGACCACCCGGATGGCCTACCACGCCATCAGGGCGGGCGAGGGCGACGTGTTCGTCTCCGCCGGCGTCGAGACCGTCAGCCGCTTCGCCCACGGCAGCAGCGACAACCCGCAGAACGAGAACCCGCTCTTCGCCGACGCCAAGGCGCGCACCGAGAAGCGCAAGGAGGGCGGCGCCCAGGCCTGGACCGACCCGCGCGAGGACGGCCTGCTGCCCGACGCCTACATCGAGATGGGCCAGACCGCCGAGAACGTCGCCCAGATCACCGGCGTCTCCCGGCAGCGCCAGGACGAGTTCGCGGTCCGCTCGCAGAACCTCGCCGAGAAGTCCCTCGACAACGGCTTCTGGGAGCGCGAGATCACCCCGGTGACCCTCCCCGACGGCACCGTGGTCAGCACCGACGACGGCATCCGCCGCGGCACCACCTACGAGAAGGTCGCGGGCCTCAAGCCGGTGTTCCGCCCCGACGGCACCGTCACCGCGGGCAACGCGTGCCCCCTCAACGACGGCGCCTCCGCCGTGGTCGTCATGAGCGACACCAAGGCCGCCCAGCTCGGCATCACCCCGCTGGCGCGCATCGTGTCCACCGGCGTGACCGGCCTGAGCCCGGAGATCATGGGCCTGGGCCCGGTCGAGGCCTCCCGGCAGGCCCTCGCCCGCGCCAACATGGCCATCGGCGACATCGACCTGGTCGAGATCAACGAGGCGTTCGCCGCGCAGGTGCTGCCCTCGGCCGACCAGTTGGGCATCGACATCGACGGCACCCTCAACGTCAACGGCGGCGGCATCGCGGTCGGCCACCCGTTCGGCAGCACCGGCGCCCGCATCACCGGCACGCTGATCAACGGCCTCCAGTTCCACGACCGGACGTTCGGCCTCGAGACCATGTGCGTGGGCGGCGGCCAGGGCATGGCGGCGATCTTCGAGCGCCTGAGCTAGGGCCGTCCCGTGCGGGCCCCGGGGCCCGCGCCCCGGTCCGGCCGGAACAGCCCGAGGGCCCTCGGCCGCCTCCCGGATTCCGGGGGGGCCGAGGGCCCTTCTTCGCATTCATGGATATTTCCGACACTCCACCGATGAACGCCCTTACCCCTGCACTTCGCCGGAACGCGTGTTTTTCCCTTATGTCGCATCCGGGATCGTCTGTCGGTCCGCGTGAGGCGAACGTTCCCGCACGGGCAAGGTAAAAGCTGATGACCGGGGCTTGTCCAGAACGTGATCCTGATGCAGGGTCGCAGATAAGTGCCACACGCCGAAGCGCTGCCGGAGGTGCCTATGTCGGTAACCCACTCGCCGGAGATCCACGCCAAGCTCATCGAACGCATCCCGGTCGTCACCGGCCGAGGACTCCACGAGTGGTTCGACGCCCTCGACAAGGGACCGGGGCTGCTCCGCTGCCAGGACAGGTCCAACTGGCTCGCGGACGAGTACGAGCTCCCCCAGTGGTACGCACAGGCCCTCGTGACGGAGTACGACCGCCGTCGCAGGAACCGTTCGATCCCCGCACCGCGGCCCGAGAACGCCTGACCACAGGTCCCACGACCGACACCGCACGCGACATGACGAAGGGGCCACCACCCGGATGCCCCGGGTGGTGGCCCCTCGCCGCGCGACGTGAAACCGTGTCGACCGACGGCCGCCGACCGCTAGTCGGCGAAGATCGTCTTGATGATCCAGAGCAGGCGCAGGATCTCGATGTAGAGCCAGACCAGGGAGACGGTCAGGCCGAAGGCGAACTGCCAGGCGAACTTGTTCGGGATCCCGGCGTTCAGGCCCTCCTCGATCCCCCGGAACTCCAGGGCGAGGGTGCAGGCCGCGATGACGACGAACACGAGGCCGACGATCAGGCCGAGCGGGCTGGGCTCGCGGATGCCGATGCCGCCGGAGACGAAGAAGCTGGCCACGAAGTTCACCAGCATGAGCGCGGCGGCGCCCATGGTGGCGTACATGACGACCTTCATGAAGCCGTCGGTCACCTTGATGATGCGGAACTTGTAGAGCGCCAGCATCACGGCGAACACCATGACGGTGCCCAGCACCGCCTGGGTGACGAGGGCGCCACCCGCACCGGCGTCACCGGTCGTCGCCTCCAGGGACGAGGCCAGGAGCGCCGAGAGCCCGCCGACGAGCAGGCCCTCCAGGGCCGCGTAGGCGAGGATCGCGACGGGGTTGGTGATCTGCTTGAAGGCGATCACCAGCCCGAGCACCAGGCCGCCGAGGGCGCCGACGATCATCAGACCGAGGGTCAGGCCCGGGGCGAACGGGTCGAAGAGGAAGTAGTTGACGACGGCGAAGAGCGCGACGACACCGAGGGTCATTCCGGTGCGCACGACGACGTCGTCGATGGTCATCCGCTGCTCGCCGGCGCCCTGCGCCGGTCCGCCCGGGTATCCCTGCTGGGGGTAGCCCTGCTGGGGGTATCCCTGCTGCGGGTACTGCTGGCCGTACCCCTGCTGCGGGTACGGCTGTCCGTACCCCGGCTGGCCGTAGCCCTGCTGACCGTACCCCTGGTGGGGGGCCCCGGCCGGGGCCTGCTGAAGTGCCCGCTTGAGGACGGGGTTGGAACTCCGCATCCGCATGTCTAGTAATGGCCTTTCACGCGTGGATTGCTGCCCACAAGGTAACGTACGGCACTGACACGGGGTTCCGCCGGACAGGTCACCGTTGGGAAACGGGTCGGACCGCCGGCCGCGGTGTCGCGCGCGGCGCTGAGCGCCCGTCCCCCGCGGGGGACGACGCGGGTCCGTGCCCGCCGAGCGGACACGGACCCGGTACCGGCCGGAGGCGAGGGATAGGGCGTGTTCCGTGGATGCTTTCGGTTGACTCGGCGCTTGCGCCGATCGACGCGAGCGGCTTCCAGGCCATCTCTCGCAAGACGAGTAGCGCAGGTCAGCCCGGGTTTGGCTGTCCAAGCGCAGTCGGCGCAGCGAGAGGCAGCCTGGGGGACGCGAGCCCGGAATGATCCGCGGAACGCGGCCTAGCCGCGCGTCACCAGCGAACGGGCGAGGAAGAGCACGTTGGCCGGGCGCTCCGCCAGACGGCGCATGTAGTAGCCGTACCACTCGGTGCCGTACGGGACGTAGACGCGCATCTTCTTGCCCTCGGCGGCGAGTCGGACCTGCTCCGCGTCGCGGATCCCGTAGAGCATCTGGTACTCGTAGTCGTCCGCCGAACGGCCGTTGACCTGGGCCAGCTCACCGGCGATGGCGACCATGCGCGGGTCGTGCGAGGCGACCATCGGGTAGCCGTCGCCCTCCATGAGAACGCGCAGCGCGCGCACGTACGCCTTGTCGACCTCGGCCTTGTCGCGGTAGGCGACCGACTCGGGCTCGTCGTAGGCGCCCTTGCACAGGCGCACTCGGGAACCGGCGCCGCTGAGGTCGCGGCAGTCCGCCACGGTGCGGCGCAGGTAGGCCTGGAGCACCGCGCCCACGAACGGGAAGTCCTCGCGCAGCTCGCGCAGGATTCCCAGGGTGGAGTCGACGGTGGTGTGGTCCTCCATGTCGAGGGTCACCGTGGTGCCGATCGCCTTGGCCGCCTCGGCGATCTGCCGGGCGTTCTCCAGGGCGATCTTCTCGCCGTCCCTGTCGAGGAACTGGCCGACGGCCGAGAGCTTGACCGACACCTCGGCCCGGTCTCCCAGACCGGCCTCGCCGAGTGCGGCGAGAAGGTCCTGGTAGGCGGTCACCGTCGCCGTGGCCTGCGCCGTGTCGGCGGTGTCCTCACCCAGGAAGTCCAGGGTGACGTAGCGGTCCCGGGTCAGGTCCGCGACGGAGGGGAGCGCCTCCTCCAGGGTGGAGCCCGCCACGAACCTGTGGACCATGGCCCGGGTCATGGGGGTGCGCTCGACGATGGTGCGGCAGGTCGCGGACCTGGCAGCGAGCAGAAGTGGCTTACGAAGCATGGTGACCTCGAAGAAGACGTGCACGAGCCTGTGGGCTGGCGCGGACGGGGCAGCGGCCGGGGGGTGTCCCCGCGGTGCCGGTGGATTCCTCGGGGGGCGGAAGGTGCCGCACCCCCTCAGGACGGGAGGGGGTGCGGACCCGGGACTACCCCTGGTGGGGGTAGGAGGAGACCGTCGGCGCGACGAACGTCTCCTTGATGGCACGCGGGCTGGACCAGCGGGACAGGTTCTGCGCGGAACCGGCCTTGTCGTTGGTGCCGGAGGCGCGTCCGCCGCCGAAGGGCTGCTGGCCCACGATGGAGCCGGTCGGCCGGTCGTTGATGTAGAAGTTGCCGGCCGCGAAGCGCAGCGCCTCGGTGGCCTTGGCGACGGCGGCACGGTCCTTGGCCAGGATGGCGCCGGTCAGGGCGTAGGCCGAACCCTCGTCGACGACCTTGAGGATGTCGTCGAACTCGTCGTCCTCGTACACGTGGACGGCCATGACCGGACCGAAGTACTCGGTGCGGAACACGTCGTTGGTCGGGTCCGTGCCCTCGATGATGGTCGGGCGCACGAAGTAGCCGACGGAGTCGTCGGCGGTCCCGCCCGCGATGATCTCCAGGGTCGGGTCGGACTTGGCGTCCTCCAGGACCTTGGCCAGCTTGTCGAAGGAGCGGCGGTCGATGACGGCGCCGATGAAGTTCGACAGGTCGGTGACGTCGCCCATGGTCAGGGCCTCGGTCTCGGCGACCAGGTCGTCGCGGACCTGCTCCCACACCGAGCGGGCGACGAAGGCGCGCGAGGCTGCCGAGCACTTCTGCCCCTGGTACTCGAAGGCGCCGCGGACGATCGCGGTGCGCAGGACCTCGGGGTCGGCGGAGGAGTGCGCGACGATGAAGTCCTTGCCGCCGGTCTCGCCGACGATCCGCGGGTAGCTGCGGTACGAGGAGATGTTCTCGCCGACGCTCTTCCACAGGTGCTGGAAGGTCTTGGTCGAACCGGTGAAGTGCACACCGGCCAGCTCGGGGTCGTTCAGGGCGACGTCGGAGACGGCGAGGCCGTCACCGGTGACCATGTTGATGACGCCCGGGGGCATCCCGGCCTCCTCCAGGAGGCGCATGGTCAGCTCGGCGGCGAACTGCTGGGTCGGGGACGGCTTCCACACGACCACGTTGCCCATGAGGGCCGGGGCGGTGGGGAGGTTGCCCGCGATGGCGGTGAAGTTGAAGGGGGTGATCGCGTAGACGAACCCCTCCAGCGGGCGCTGCTCCATGCGGTTCCAGACGCCGCGGACGCTCAGCGGCTGCTGGGCGATCAGGTCGCGGGCGTAGGAGACGTTGAAGCGCCAGAAGTCGATGAGCTCACAGGCCGCGTCGATCTCCGCCTGCTGCGCGGTCTTGGACTGGCCGAGCATGGTGGCGGCGTTGATGGTGGCGCGCCAGGGGCCGGCGAGGAGGTCGGCTGCGCGCAGGATGATGGCGGCGCGGTCGTCGAAGGACATCGCGCGCCACGCCGGTGCGGCGGCCTTGGCCGCGGCGACGGCGGCGCGGGCGTCGTCGTGGGTCGCGTTGCGCATGGTGCCCAGGACGGCGGCGTGACGGTGCGGCTGCACGACGTCGATGGGCTCTCCGCCGCCCATGCGGCTCTCGCCGTTGATGCGCATCGGCAGGTCGATGCTCTGCTTGCCGAGCTCCTCCAGCGTGGCGACGAGCTCGGCGCGCTCGGCGCTGCCGGGCGCGTAGGACAGAACGGGTTCGTTCTGCGGCAGCGGGACGTTGGTCACGGCGTCCATGGGCACCTCCCCAGTTAAGAATGTCCCTGAAACGAGCAGGGTTGAGCTGACTCAACGCTCTCAGAACAAGGCCGTGCGAACCTTGTGGGGCAGGCCACTCTTTGCCCGCCTTATTTGTTCACTAGGACAAAATGGGACACATATGAGTACTGACACCCCACCACCGGGCCCGTTTCACTCCGCTGGCGGCGACGCGCACCGGCCAGGATCGGGGACGAGCGTCTTCGCAGGTCATTCCACCCACGACGGGGAGGGGACGACGGGCGTCCCGTTGCGCAGACTACTCCTGGCGCTCGGCGACCCCGTCGTGGACGTGGCCGCCGCACCGGGCGGGCTCGATGTCCAGGTGGACAACGTCGTCATCCTGGACCCCGAGGACCGCGCCGAGGTCCGCGAGGGCGACCTGGTGCTCCTGATCGGGGCCCGCGGCGCGGCCGCGCGGCGGCTCGTCCGGACGCTGGCCGAACAGGGCGCCACGGCGGTCGCCGTCAAGGCCGGCGGGCACGCCCAGGAGGACGTGATGCCGCCCGGGGGCTCCAGGACGGGTCGTCCGCGACCGGGCGGGACCGACGAGTCGCGGGCCCTGCGGAACGAGGCGCGGGAGGCGGGGATCGCGCTCCTCGCCGTCCGCGCCGAGGTGCGCTGGGACCAGTTGCAGGCGGTGTGCCAGAGCATCGTGGACGACGCCCGGCTCACCGCCGTCGAGGACCCGGGCGAGTCCGGCGGCGACCTGTTCTCGATGGCCCAGACGATCGCCCATCTGACCGGGGGGCTGGTGAGCATCGAGGACGCGGCCAGCCGGGTGCTGGCCTACTCCAGCGGCGCGGAGGTCGACGAGCTGCGGCGGCTGTCGGTGCTGGGCAGGCGCGGGCCTGAGTCGTACCTGGCTCTGCTGCGCGAGTGGGGCGTGTTCGCCAAACTGCGTGCGGGCGAGGAGGTGGTGCGTATCGAGGAGCACCCCGACCTGGGCATCCGCCGCCGCCTGGCGGTGGGCATCCACGCGGGACGGCAGCCGCTCGGGGCGATCTGGGTGCAGGAGGGGGCGGTACCGCTGGCCGAGAACGCCGAGGAGGCGCTGCTGGGCGCCGCACGCACCACCGCGCTGCAGATGATCCGGCAGCGCAGCCAGGCCAGCGCGGGACTGCGGTTGCGCGAGGACCTGCTGTCGAGCCTGCTGGAGGGGCGGATCGACGCCGGCGCGCTGGCCGACACGGTGGAGGTGCACGCCGACCGCGGCGCGCTGGTGGTGGCGTTCTCGCTGTTGGAGGCCCCGGACGGCACAGGCGAGGAGCGTGCGGAGCGCCCCGACCGGCCCGCCCGGGAGTTGCGGCGGCGGCAGCTGATCGACCTGGTGTCGGTGCACACCGCGGCCTACCGTCGCAGTGCCCTGGTGACGGAGCTGGGCGGCCGGGTGTACGTCCTGCTGCCGGACCTGGAGCGCGGCCGGGAGGGGTGGCGTGGGATGGAGCAGTCGGTGCTCGCGCTGACGCGCAAGACGGTGGCGGCGGCGCGCACAGCCCTGGGCGCCCGGGTGCAGGCGGCGGTGGGTTCGCTGATGGAGCAGCTCGCGGACGTGCCGGACTCACGGGCGGAGGCCGACCGGGTGCTGGACGCGATGGGCCGCGACCTGGAGCGGAACCTGGACTGGGAGGTGGCGACCATCTCGGACGTGCGCTCGCGGGTGCTGATCAGCGAGACGCTGGCCCGGCTGAGGGAGGACCCGTCGCTGCGCGATCCGCGGGTGAGCCGGTTGATCGAGCACGACCGCGCGGGCGGCGCGGACCTGGTGCACTCGCTCCTGGCCTACCTGGAGGCGTTCGGGGACGCGCGGTCGGCGGCCGAGCGGCTGCACATCCATCCCAACACGCTGAGGTACCGGGTGCGCAGGGCGGCGTCGGTGAGCGGGATCGATCTGGGCGACCCGGGGGAGCGGCTGTTCACGCAGTTGCAGCTGCTGATGGAGCAGCAGAGCACGTGACCCCGCCCCAGGGGGTGTGTGCGTGAGGGCGCCGCCGGGATGCTGCAGGACGAGTCAAGCCGCGAGCGAGGAACGAGCGACAGGCACCGACGAGGACGAAGCACCCCGGCCACCGGGCGCCCGAACACGGGGCGAAGCAAAGCGGAGCCCCCAACAGCAAGGACTTGCCGGTCAAGACCCGCCCCGCCCCAGGGGGTGTGTGCGTGAGGGCGCCGCCGGGGCGCTGCAGGACGAGTCAAGCCGCGAGCGAGGAACGAGCGACAGGCGCCGACGAGGACGAAGCACCCCGGCTACCGGGCGCCCGAACACGGGGCGAAGCGAAGCGGAGCCCCCAAACAAACACTGCTGGTACCCCCGGTCGGACTCGAACCGACACTTGTGACCCTTTTAGGGGGCCTGCCTCTTCCATTGGGCTACGAGGGCGAGCCCATCATACCGGCCGGGCCGATTGCCCACTTTGGTTGAGCTTGGCCGGTTATGGTCACGAAAAGACCGGCTCCCCTGGGGAAACCGGCCGTTTCGTGCGTCTGGGACGGAGGCCGCGCGGGTGGGTGTCACGCGGCCGTGCCGTGTCAGCTCACCCGGCGGAGGCGGCCGTCCTCGATCTGCGGCTGGCTGGCCTCCTCGAAGGCCTGGCGGGGCTCGGCCATCTCCGGGAGCGCGGCGAAGTCGCGGCGCAGGAAGAGGGCGAGCGTCCAGTCCGACAGCACCCGCATCTTGCGGTTGAAGGTCGGGACCGCGAACAGGTGGTAGGCCCGGTGGGCGTACCAGGCGAGGCGGCCGTTCAGCTTGATCACGCCGAACAGCTGGGCCGCGCCCTTGTGCAGGCCGAGCCCGGCGACAGCGCCGAGGTTCTTGTGCTTGTAGGCGGTGAGCTCGGTGTTGCGCAGCGAGGCGATCACGTTGCCGGCGAGCACCGGGGCCTGGCGGACGGCGTTCTGGGCGTTGGGCGGGTAGTAGCCGCCGTTGCCGTCGGGGACCTGGGCGTTGTCGCCTCCGGCGAAGGCGTTCTCCACACCGTTGACGGTGAGGAACTCGCTCGTGTCCACGTGGCCCTTGGGGCCGAGGGGCAGGTCGCTGGCGGCGACGACGGGGCTGGGCTTGACGCCCGCGGTCCATACGAGGGTGCCCGCGTCGAACTCGGCGCCGTCGCTGAGCTTGATGTGCTGGTCGGTCGCCGACTCCAGGAACGTCTTGAGCCGGACGTCGATGCCGCGGCGGCGCAACTGGTTGAGGGCCTTGCTCCCGACCTCGGGGCCGACCTCGGGCAGGATCTTGTCGGCCGCCTCGATGAGGTAGAACCGCACGTCCTCGAGGTCGATCGAGTGGTGGAACCGGACCGCGTCGCGGACCATGTCCTCCAGCTCGGCGATGGCCTCGGCGCCGGCGAAGCCTCCGCCGACGAAGACGAAGTTCAGCGCCTTGCGCCGGGTGGCCTCGTCGTCGGTGGAGTCCGCGATGGTGAGCTGGTTGAGGACGTGGTTGCGGAGGTAGGCGGCCTCCTCCACGGTCTTGATCCCGATGCCCCACTCGGCCAGCCCGGGGATGGGCAGGGTGCGCGAGACGGCGCCCGCGGCCATGACCAGGTGGTCGTAGGCGATGGTCTCCGGCTCGCCGACGTTGGGCTCGTAGCGGACCTGGCGGTCGGCGTGGTCGATGCGCACGACGCGCCCGCCCAGGACGCGGACCCGGTCGAAGACCTTGCGCAGCGGGACGACGACGTGGCGCGGCGAGATGTTGCCGGACGCGGTCTCGGGCAGGAAGGGCTGGTAGGTCATGTAGGAGTTGGGGTCGATGACGGTGATCCGCGCCTCGCCCGCCCCGAGCTTCTTCTCCAGCCGCCTCGCGGTGTACATCCCGAGGTAACCGCCGCCGACGATGAGGATGTGCGGGATCTCCGCCTCGTCCCCTCCGCCGTGTACCAGCCGGTAGTTCCTGCTCTCGGTCATCGCATGTCCGCCCTAAAGGTTTCTGTCGCGCCCGTCCGAGGCCGCGAAGGTCTCGCGGTCTCCGGTCGCCCGCACTCGCGTTCCAGCGGGGCACCACCCCCGTGGGGGTACCCGACTTTTCGGGTGGTGCTTGTGCATTCTTTCACAAGCACCTACCGACAGAGAAGGTTCACATCTGCTCACCTTCCCACCACTTCCACACCGGCAAGTCTTGCATCTTCGCAGGTCAGAGTGGTTGTGAAAGCATTCACAAGAGCATTTCGGGGTGATGCGTCTCACCCGGAGGACCCTGTTCGAGGTCCCCGAAAGACCCTTGCGGAACGCCTACGCCTGGACCACGAGGCTCCAGGCGACACCGTCGAGGATGTCGTGCTCACTCGTCGTGAACGCGTCCGCCCCCGTGCGGGCGAGCACCCGCGACAGGATGAGCGCGCCCGCGCCGATGACGTCCACCCGGCCGGGGTGCATGACACCGATCTCCGACCGCTCCGCCGAGGTCGCCCCGAGGAGCTCCCCGGTGATGCGGTCGAGGTCGGCCGCGCCCACACGGGAGTGGTGGATCCGCTCCGCGTCGTAGGCGGGCAGGTCCAGTGCGATGCCGGCGACCGTGGTCGCGGTTCCCGCGACGCACACGACCGATCCCGCCTCGCGCAGCGGTACGACCCGCTCGACCTCGTCGAGCGCCGCGTCGATGTCGGCGGTGGCCGCGGCGATCTGCCCGGCCGTGGGCGGGTCGTCGCGCAGGTGCCGCTCGGTCATGCGCACGCAGCCGACGTCCACCGACAGCGCCGCGCGGACCAGCTCGCCGTCCTCGCCGCCCTCCGTGCCCGTCCCCAGGACGAACTCGGTGGAGCCGCCGCCGATGTCCACCACCAAGAACGGCGGGGAGAGCTCACTTGTTCCGTCCTCCGCCGCCTCGGCGTCGAACTCGGCGGTGGCGCCCACGAACGACAGCTCGGCCTCGTCGAGGCCGGTGACCACCTCGGGCTCCACGCCGATGATCTCGCGGACCCCGTCGATGAACACCTTGCGGTTGGCCGCGTCCCGGGTGGCGCTGGTGGCGACCATGCGCACCGCGTCCGGCCCCAGGGTGATGCCGTGGGCCTCGATGGCCTCGGCGTAGCCGCGGAGCGCCTCGAAGGTCCGCTCCAGGGCCTCGGGGGAGAACTCCCCGGTCTCGTCGACGCCCTCGCCCAGCCGCACGATCTCCATGCGCCTGTCGACGTCGACCACCTGCACCTCGTCGCCGTCGATGTGCACCACGTCGGCGATCAGCAGCCTGATGGAGTTGGTTCCGCAGTCGATCGCCGCGACACCGCTCATGACCCGTTCCCCTCACTGCCCTCACGGGCGTCCTCGTCGACACACACGCACGGGCCCTTGTCCCACCAGTGCGGCAGTTCCTCCAGCGCCTCGGCGCCGAAGGGGTTGGTGCCCGGTGCGGCCAGCTCGTGGCCGACCAGCGCGTGCAGGCACTTGACGCGGGTGGGCATGCCACCGGTGCTCTGCATGCCCTCGGGCAGCGGCTCGACCCCGTCCAGGCGCGCCTGCTCGGCCCTCTCCTCGACGTAGGACTCGTGGGCCTCGGTGTAGGCCTCACGGAGCTCCGGGTCCGTCCCCAGACGCTCCTGCATCTCGCGCATCCGGCCGGAGTTCTCCATCCGGCCGATGGCCGAGGCCGCGCGCGGGCACGTGAGGTAGTACAGCGTCGGGAAGGGGGTCCCGTCCTCCAGGCGGGGCGCGGTGCGCACCACGTCGGGGAGGCCGCACGGACAGCGGTGCGCGACCCCGCGCACTCCGCGCGGGGTACGGCCGAGCTGGAGTTCGATGGCGGCGATGTCGCGGGCGGCGACCGGGTTCTCGGAGTGGCCGTCGGGGCCGGCGTCCGCCGGTCCGGCGGCGCGCCCGGGCACGGGCTGATCAGCGGAAGTCATGGCGCACCCAGCATAGGGCCGCACCCGCACCCCTGCCGCCCTCGGGGACGGGACCCCGGTCACGGCGCCGCGCCCGGCGGCGGCGGTCAGAGTCCGTCGTCGGGCGGCGGGCTGTCCGCCTCCTCGACCGAGCGCCACAGGGTGGTGAACCACGGCTCGCTCGGACCGGTCTCGGCCTCGTCGTCGTCCTCGGCGTCCCGGGGGATGACGATGTAGGCGGTCTCCCCGGGGTACTGGTAGTGCAGCCGCGCACGGGCCTCGCGTTCGACGTACTCGTCCTGGGTGAGCTCCTGCTCGCGCTCGCGCAGGTAGAGGACGTTCTCCTCCATACGCGCGCGTTCTTCCTGGAGCTGGGCGATCTGGGCCCGCTGCGCCACGTACTCGCGCAGCGGGTAGGCCAGGCTCAGCGCGATGACGCACACCACGAGGGCGAGGATCGCCGCACGGCTGGTGAGCATGGGTCGCACCCTGGGGGCGGTGCGACCCCTGCTCTTCCCCGGGCCCCTGCCCTTGCCGGGGCCGGCGCCCTTGGGTCCCGCCTTGCTCCGGGCAGCCCTGCCCGTCGGCCTGTCGGCTTTGGACGCCTTCTCGGCCTTTGGGGGCGGCTGCTTGGATTCGCGGGACACTGGGGCAGACTAGCCGCGCGCGGCGAAGCGCGGGAAGGCCGACACGCCCGCGTAGACGGCGGCGTCGTCCAGTTCCTCCTCGATGCGCAGCAGCTGGTTGTACTTGGCGACGCGCTCGCTGCGGGCCGGGGCGCCGGTCTTGATCTGACCGGCGTTGGTGGCCACCGCGATGTCGGCGATGGTGGTGTCCTCGGTCTCGCCGGAGCGGTGGCTGATCATCACCGTGTAGCCGCTGCGCTGGGCCATGGAGACCGCGTCCAGGGTCTCGGTCAGCGTGCCGATCTGGTTGACCTTGACCAGCAGCGAGTTGGCGGTGTCGGCGAGGATGCCGCGCTGGAGCCGCTCGGGGTTGGTGACGAACAGGTCGTCGCCGACCAGCTGGACCTTGTCGCCGAGCTCGGTGGTGAGGGCCTTCCAGCCGTCCCAGTCCTCCTCGTCGAGGGGGTCCTCGATCGAGACGAGCGGGTACGCGTCGACGAGCTCGGCGTAGTACGCGGCCATGTCGGCGGACGTACGGGCCTTGCCCTCGAAGGTGTAGACGCCGTCGTTGAACAGCTCGGATGCGGCCACGTCCAGGGCGAGCGCGATGTCGGTGCCGGGGGTGTAGCCGGCCTTCTCGATGGCCTCGACGATCAGGTCGAGGGCGGCGCGGTTGCTGTCCAGGTTGGGGGCGAAGCCGCCCTCGTCACCCACACCGGTGCCCAGGCCGTGGGCCTTCAGGACCGACTTGAGGGAGTGGTAGACCTCGGTACCCCAGCGCAGCGCCTCGGAGAACGTGGGCGCTCCGAGCGGAACGACCATGAACTCCTGGATGTCGACGTTGCTGTCGGCGTGCGCGCCGCCGTTGAGGATGTTCATCATCGGCACGGGAAGCACGTGCGCGTTCGGACCGCCGATGTAGCGGAACAGCGGCAGCCCGGCCTCCTGGGCTGCGGCCCTGGCCACGGCCAGGGAGGCGCCCAGGATGGCGTTGGCGCCGATCCGGGACTTGTCCGGGGTGCCGTCCAGGTCGATGAGCGCGCGGTCGATGATGCGCTGCTCGTCGGGGGCGTGGCCGAGCAGCTCGTCGGCGATCTCGTCGTTGACGGCCGTCACGGCCTTGGTCACGCCCTTGCCGCCGTAGCGGTCTCCGCCGTCACGCAGTTCGACGGCCTCGAACTGGCCGGTGGACGCGCCGCTGGGGACGCCCGCGCGCGCGATGGTTCCGTCGTCGAGCAGAACCTCGACCTCGACTGTCGGGTTTCCCCGGGAGTCAAGGATCTCCCGCGCCTGTACTGCCTCGATGGACGCCACGGTCTCTCTCCGTACTCTTGGGGTTTCTCGGCCACTGGTTCAGGACCCGACACGAGAGTAGCGACACCGCCCGCCGACGTGTGAGGGCACCCGGCCGAATTGGTCTAGTCCTTCTGCGACATCCCGGACACGAGGGCCGCGAGGGCGCTGTCGAGGGCGTGTTCGCGGTACGCGAGGGCCTCCTCGGCGGGGAGCGTCACGCAGACCTCCCGGATCCCGCCCAGGGCGATGACCGCCCCCATCCTGGGCGGGACCCCGTGCCCGGGGCCGGCCAGGAGACGGTCGAGCCCGCGACGCCAGGAGAGGACGTCGTCGATGAGGCCGATGTCGGCCAGGGCCCCGACGTCGTCGAGGACGGCGACCAGCAGGGTGCTGTGACGCACACAGAGGTCGAAGTAGTCGCCGAGGAGCTCGCGGGCGCGGCCGGAGCCCTCTCCCGGGGCGCCCCGCGGTTCCTCCCCGTACCTGGCGAGGAGGTCGCCCATGTCCTGGCACAGGGGCTCCACCAGCGACCTGAGCAGGTCGCTCTTGGACGGGAAGTGGTAGTAGAGCGCCGCCTTGGTGATGCCCAGGCGCTCCGCGACCTCGCGGAGGCTCGTCTTCTCGAACCCCTTGCGGGCGAACAGGTCCAGTGCCGCGGCCTGGATCTCGGCCCCGGTGTCTCTCCGCGCTCTGGGCACCCGTGTGACTCCCGTTCGCTCGCGGCTCCGCCGGCTCCCGCCCGTACCTTCCGACCGGTAAGTTACCTGACGCACGGTAAGTGCCGGTACGGCGTCGGCCGCGCGACATCCGGGGGAGCGCGCGGCGGGAGCGGCGGCCCGGGGCCGGGGGCCGGGGCCGGACGCACCCGCACCGCCGGCGCGCCGAGCCGGCGGACGCCCCCGCCCGCGGCCGGACGGCCCCCGGGCAAGGCGGCACGCCTCGGGGACGGGCGCCGCTCCCCCGCCTATAGTTCAGTGGCGGAGTGCCCCGTGGAACCCGGGCCGAGGCGCCCGGCCGGGCGCCTGCGCCCCGACGTGGACGGTGGAACGACAGTGGGCGACCCCGAGACCGGACCGGCGCCCGCCGACGGAGCCCTTCTCCCGGTGCCCAGACGGGGCTCCGAACTCCTCCTGCTCGTGGCCGCGCTCGTGACGGTCGCGGCGACCCTGCTGTCCGCGTCCCTGTCCGTCACCGGCGGCGTCGGCCCCGGGGTGGTGGTCTACCTCGCCGTCCTCTGCGCCGGGGCCGTCTCCCTGCACCTGGTCCTCCGCCGGGTCGCCCCCCACGCCGACCCGGTCGTCATGCCGGTCGCGACCGTCCTGAACGGCCTGGGCGTCACCATGATCTGGGTCGTCGAGATGACCCGGTCGTCGAGCCTCGGGGAGCACGGGGACGCCGACCGCCAGATGGTGTGGACCGTGGTCGGCATGGCGCTGTGCGCCGCCACCGTGGTGGTCGTCCGCCGCCCGCAGCGGCTCACCCTGTACACGTACATGATCGCGGCCGCCGCCCTGCTCCTGCTCCTGTTGCCGCTCTCCCCCCTGGGGCACGAGGTGCTGGGCGCACGGCGGTGGATCCGCCTCGGCCAGTTCACGATGCAGCCCTCCGAGTTCGCCAAGGTCCTCCTGGTCCTCTTCCTCGCCTCCCACCTGGGCCGCCGGCGCGAGGTGATGGCACTGGTCACCCGCACCGTCAGGGTCGGGCGGTTCAAGGTGTTCAGCGTGCCCCGGGGCCGCGACCTGGCGCCCATGGCGGTGGGCTGGGGGATGGCGATCCTGCTGCTGGTCGGCACCAGGGACCTGGGGACCTCGCTCCTGCTGTTCGGGACCTTCCTGGCGGTGCTCTACGCCGCGACCGCCCGCAAGTCGTGGGTGCTCATCGGACTCGTGGCGTTCTCGGCGGGCGCGTACGCGGCGTACCTGATGTTCGGACACGTGCGCAACCGGGTGGAGATCTGGCTCCACGCCTTCGACGAGGAGGTGTACAGCCGCCCCGGGGGCAGCTACCAGATCGTCGAGGGCATGTTCGCGCTGGCCGAGGGGGGTCTGACGGGGACCGGTTTCGGCGCCGGCTTCGTCCAGGAGGTCTTCGCCGCCGACAGCGACCTGGTCCTGGTCTCGGTGGGCGAGAAGCTGGGGCTGACCGGCCTGATGGCGGTCCTCCTGCTGCTGTTCGTCCTGGCCGAACGGGGGTTCCGCATCGCGCTCGGCGCCAGGGACTGGTTCCTGAAGCTGACGGCCCTCGGGTACGCGTTCCTCACCGCGTTCGACGTGTTCATCGTGCTGGGCGGGGCGACGCTCATCATCCCCCTGACCGGCATGACCGCACCCTTCCTGTCGGCGGGCGGATCGGCGCTGATGGCCAACTGGGTGATCGTCGGCCTCTGGCTGACCATCAGCGAGACCGCGCGCCGGCCGCGGCCGGGCCCCGGCGGCGCGGCACAGGACCCGGCGACGGAGGCCATCGACGTGGGCCCCCGCCGGAACCGCTCCGGCGCCGCCGGGGACGAGGCCGGGCCCGGCTATCCGGCGGTCCCCTCCCAGTAGGAGCGCCACTCGGCCCCCGAGAGCTCGCGCGGCTCCCTGCCGTCGGCGCGGGCGGCGTCCTCGGCGGCGCGCACACGGGCGTCGAACCTGCGGGCCGCCGCCCTGAGGTCGGCCTCCGAGTCCCGGCCCCGCGCGCTCTCGGCGGCGATCGCGGCGAACAGCTCCCCGCCCCCGGCCCCGTCGTCGCCCACCAGCTCGGCGGGGAAGCCGTTGCGGACCGCCCTGCGCTGGAGCTCGTGGGCGAGCAGCACGGCGGGCTGCGCGAACGGCACCCCGTCCAGGACGGAGGTCGTCCCGTCGCCCCCGGCCGCCTTCGCCTTGGCCGCGCGCTCGGCGGCCTTGATGGCCTCCCAGTTGGACCACACCTCGTCGGTGCCCGACACGTCCGCCCCGCCGAACACGTGCGGGTGGCGGCGGGTCATCTTGTCGATGATCGCGTCCGCGACGTCGTCCACCGTGAACCGCGCCGGGTCGCCCTCGGGGCGCTCGGCGGCCACGGCCGCGTGGAAGACCACCTGGAGCAGCACGTCGCCCAGCTCCTCGCGGAGCGAGGCCAGGTCACCCTCCTCGATGGTCTCCAGGGTCTCGTAGGCCTCCTGGATCAGGTACTTGGCCAGCGACTCGTGGGTCTGGGCGCTGTCCCACGGGCACTCCCGGCGCAGGGTGTCCATCACCTCGACCAGGCGCAGCACACGGTGCCCGGTCGGCTGGGGGTCGGTCATCTCGGTCCTCGAATCTCGGGGTCGTACCACTGCTCGTCCTGCCCGCCGGCGGACCTACTCGGGCAGCCATCCGCCCGCGCGCAGGGCCGCCGTCACCCTGGCCACGGACTCCGACGGGTCGCCCCCGGTGTCCAGCACCAGGTCGGCGTCGTCGGGCTCCTCGTAGGGGTCGGAGATCCCGGTGAACTCGGCGATCTCCCCCGCGCGCGCCTTGGCGTACAGCCCCTTGCGGTCGCGGGCCTCGCACACCTCCAGCGGGGTGGCCACGTGCACGAGGAAGAAGTCGCCGAACTCCTCCACCATCGCCCGGACCTCGGCGCGGCCGTTCGCGTACGGGGCGATCGGCGCGCACACCGCCACGCCGCCGTGCCGGGTGATCTCGGCGGCCACGTAGCCGATCCGGCGGATGTTGAGCTCCCGGTCCTCCCGCGAGAACGTCAGCCCGCTGGACAGCATGCGGCGGACCACGTCCCCGTCCAGCAGGGTCACCGTGCGCCCGGACCGCCGGATCCCGTCGCACACCCCCCGCGCGATCGTGGACTTGCCCGACCCCGACAGGCCGGTGAACAGGACCGTGACCCCCCGTTTCGTCCGGGCCGGGCGCAGCCGCGCCAGCGCGGCGCCCACACGGGCCGGGGTGAACCAGGCGGGCAGCTCGCGCCCGTGCGCCAGCTCGGCCTCGATCTCCTCGTCGTCCGGTTCCCGGACGGCGTGCGCCGGGTCCACCCGGGTGAGCGGCTGCCACAGGCCCTCGGAGGAGTCGTAGCGCCACGGCTCCGGCTCCAGGACGGTGAGCGGCGGCCGCTGGGCCATCACCCGCTCGACGTCCGGTCCGTTGCCGCCGGTCACCGCCAGCATGTGGGTGGCCCCGTACGCGGCGGCCACGTGCGCTGCGAGCGCCACGTCGCGGACGCCCCAGGGGCCGCCGAGCGCACCCTCGGCGCGCGCGGCCCCCCTCGGCAGGGTGCACACGGCGAACGCGGTGCGCCCGGGCAGCAGCGGTTCGGCGGCCAGGACCGCCGTGGCCATGCCCTCGTCCTCGAAGCCCGCGTCGACGATCACCAGGACCTCGGCGCGGGCGCCGCCGGCCTCCCCCAGGGTGTCGGCCTCGGCCCGGATCTGGTGCAGGACCCGGTGGTGCAGGGGCCGGTCGGTGACGACCGCCAGCAGGGACCGCCCGGAGGAGGGTTCGAGTTCGCGCTGGCCCCGCACCTCGGCGGGCGAGGGCCGCAGTTTGCGCAGCACGCCGTACATGGGCGGACGCAGCATGGCGACGTCCCCGGCCAGGTGGTGGCCGCCCCCGTCCTCCCAGTGCTCGGTGACGGCCAGCTCCGCCAGCGGCGCACCCTCGGGGTCGGTGAGGGTCAGCAGCGCGGCGCCCGCCAGGGCCTCCGGCACCTCCAGGGTGACCGGAACCGGCCAGGGGCGCCCGTCGGGCAGCCGCCCGGTGCGCTCCACCGACCCCGCCTCGTCCCGCGTCATGAAGCCGGGCAGCGGATAGGAGCCGTTGAGGATCAGCTCCAGGTGGGCGAGACCATCCGGACCTGGGGCGAAGACCGGGGCACCCGGCTGCCCGCCCCCGCCCTCCGGCGCGCTCCCACTCCTGATCGCACTCACCACGAGGTTCCTCTCCTACGGTGTCCCGGAAAACGCCTCTAGCGTATGCCCGAAGCCCCCGGCCTCCCCGCGCCGCACTACGGGGAGCGCGGCCCGAGCGGCGGGCGACCGGAATAGAAGCACCTCACGAGCGGTTTCACCCACTGTGCACCGCCCCGCCCGTGCCGTACACCGCACGCGGGCGGCACAGGCCGCCCGGTCGGGCGTCTGTCCACACCCAGCCCACGCGAAACCTCCGGACTCGATAGTCTGAGGAGTGCCGGGCGTCCACTCCCGCAGCCGCCTTCCCGACGTGCAGGCCGCGACCACCGCCTGATCCGGACCCACTTCCACTTTCAGTTTCTGGTGCTATGAGCCTTATTGGACTTCTCGCCGACGTCTCCAGGGACCCGGCACTGCACAGCACGATCGAGGCCGCCCGACGCGGACTCGATCCCCACCTCGACCTCGTCGCGCCGGCCGCGCTGCGCCCCTTCATGGTGGGCGCGCTGGCCGCCGACGCGCCCGTGGGCGCGGGTCGGCCCGTGCTCGCCGTCACCGCCACAGAGCGGGAGGCCTCGGACCTGACCGACGCGCTGCGGTCGCTGCTGCCCGACGACTCGGTCGCGCTCTTCCCGGCCTGGGAGACCCTCCCGCACGAGCGCCTGTCCCCCCGCTCCGACACGGTCGGCCAGCGCCTCGCCGTCCTGCGCCGCCTGGCCCATCCGGATCCCGCCGACCCGCTCACCGCCCCGCTGCGGGTGGTCGTGGCCCCGGTGCGCAGCGTCCTGCAGCCGCTGGTGGCCGGTCTCGGCGACCTGGAGCCCGTCCGCATCCGACCGGGCGACGAGGCGTCCCTGGAGGACGTGGTCACGGCCCTGGCCGACACCGGCTACGCCCGGGTCGACCTGGTCGAGAAGCGCGGCGACATGGCCGTGCGCGGCGGCATCCTCGACGTGTTCCCGCCCACCGAGGAACACCCGCTGAGGCTGGAGTTCTGGGGCGACACCGTCGAGGACATCCGCTACTTCCAGGTGGCCGACCAGCGGTCCATCGCCCCCCACGAGGGCGGCGAGGGGGCGCGCACCAGCGCCGCCTCCGGGCTGTTCGCCCCGCCGTGCCGCGAGCTCCTGCTCACCGACACCGTGCGCGGGCGCGCGCGGGCCCTGGCCGAGGAGCACCCCTCCCTGGCCGAGATCCTGCACAAGATCGCCGACGGCGTCTCGGTCGAGGGCATGGAGGCGTTCGCGCCCGTGCTCGCCGACCGGATGGAGCCCTTCTTCACCTACCTGCCCGAGGGCGCGATGGTGGTGGGCTGCGACCCCGAGCGCATCCGCACCCGCGCCGTGGAACTGGAGGCCACCAGCGCCGAGTTCCTCGACGCCTCGTGGATCAACGCCGCCTCCGGCGGCGAGGCCCCCATCGACCTGGGCGAGTCCGCCTACATGTCCATCTCCGAGCTGCGCGCGGCCGCCGCCGGACTGGACCTGCCGTGGTGGGGGCTCACCCCCTTCAGCGCGGGTGAGGAGGGCGGCGCCTCCGAGGAGGACGACGCCGTCGTCGTGGGCGCCGTCCCCGCGGACTCCTACCGGGGCGACACCGAGCGGGCGCTGGCCGACATCAAGGGCTGGCTGCACGACAACTGGAGCGTCGTCCTGGTCACCCAGGGCCACGGCCCCGCGGAGCGGCTCGTCGCGATGCTGCGCGACGCCGGGCTGGGCGCCGCTCTCGCCTCCGACCTGGCCGAGCCTCCCCCTCCCGCCGTCGCCACGGTCACCACCGGGTTGGTCGACCACGGGTTCCTGCTGCGGACGGTCCACACGGTGGTGCTCACCGAGACCGACCTGGCGGGGCAGAAGTCCTCCACCCGCGACATGCGCAGGATGCCGAGCAGACGGCGCGGCACCGTGGACCCGCTGCAGCTCAAGCCGGGCGACTACGTGGTGCACGAACAGCACGGCGTGGGCCGCTACCTGGAGATGGTCAGCCGCCAGATCCAGGGCGCCACCCGCGAGTACCTGCTCATCGAGTACGCCCCCTCCAAGCGCGGCCAGCCGGGCGACCGGCTCTTCGTCCCCACCGAGCAGCTCGGCGAGGTCACCCGGTACGTGGGCGGCGAGGCGCCCACGCTGTCCAAGATGGGCGGCGCCGAGTGGAGCAAGGCCAAGAGCCGTGCCCGCAAGGTCGTCCGCGAGATCGCCGGTGACCTCATCCGCCTGTACTCGGCCCGCCAGGCGTCGCCGGGGCACGCGTTCGGCGCGGACACCCCGTGGCAGAGGGAACTGGAGGACGCGTTCCCGTACATGGAGACGCCCGACCAGCTCGCCGCCATCGACGAGGTCAAGAAGGACATGTCACGGTCGGTCCCGATGGACCGGCTGATCTGCGGTGACGTCGGCTACGGCAAGACCGAGGTCGCCGTGCGCGCCGCGTTCAAGGCGGTGCAGGACGGCAAGCAGGTGGCCCTGCTGGTGCCCACCACCCTCCTCGTGCAGCAGCACATGTCCACGTTCACCGAGCGGTACGCGTCGTTCCCGGTCACCGTCAAGCCCATGTCGAGGTTCCAGACCGACGGCGAGGTGGAGCTGACGCGCGAGGGGCTGCGCAGCGGTGAGGTGGACGTCGTCATCGGCACGCACCGCCTGCTGTCGGCGGAGACCCGCTTCAAGGACCTGGGCCTGGTCATCATCGACGAGGAGCAGCGCTTCGGCGTGGAGCACAAGGAGGCGCTCAAGCGGCTGCGCACCCAGGTCGACGTGCTCGCGATGTCGGCGACGCCGATCCCGCGCACCCTGGAGATGGGCCTCACCGGCATCCGCGAGATGACCACGATCCTCACCCCGCCCGAGGAGAGGCACCCGGTGCTCACCTTCGTGGGCCCCTACGAGGACAAGCAGATCACCGCCGCCATCCGCCGCGAGCTGATGCGCGAGGGACAGGTGTTCTTCGTACACAACCGGGTGGCCTCCATCGACAAGGTGGCGGCCTCCATCAAACGCCTGGTGCCGGAGGCACGGGTGGCCTACGCGCACGGCCAGATGAACGAGCAGCAGCTCGAGAAGGTCATGGTCGACTTCTGGGAGAAGAACTTCGACGTACTGGTCTCCACGACCATCGTCGAGTCCGGCCTGGACGTGCCCAACGCCAACACGCTCATCATCGACCGCGCCGACACCTACGGGCTCTCGCAGCTGCACCAGCTCCGCGGCCGGGTGGGCCGCGGGCGCGAGCGCGCCTACGCGTACTTCCTGTACCCGCCGGAGAAACCGCTGACCGAGACCGCCTACGAGCGGTTGGCCACGGTCGCCCAGCACACCGAGATGGGCGCGGGCATGTACGTGGCCATGAAGGACCTGGAGATCCGGGGCGCGGGCAACATCCTGGGCGCGGAGCAGTCCGGGACCATCGCGGGCGTGGGCTTCGACCTGTACGTCCGCATGGTGGGCGAGGCCGTGGCCGAGCTCAAGGGCGATCCGGACGCGGTCGAGGAGATCGAGACACGCGTCGAGCTCCCCATCAACGCGCACATCCCGCACGACTACGTCCCGGGCGAGCGCCTGCGGCTGCAGTCGTACAAGCGCATCGCCAGCGTCGGCAGCGAGGAGGACATCCTCGCCGCCTACGAGGAACTCACCGACCGGTACGGGGCTCCGCCGCAGCAGGTGGACAACCTGATGGCGGTGGCCCGGTTCCGGGTACTGGCCAAGTCGGCGGGGCTGTCCGACGTCGTCATGCAGGGCAGCCAGATCAGGTTCTCCCCGGTCGACCTGCGCGAGTCGCAGGAGCTGCGACTGCGGAGGATGTACCCCAAGTCCCTGCACAAGGAGTCGGCGCGGACCCTGCTCGTGCCGGTGCCCAAGTCCGGTGGCATGGGCGGCAAGCCGCTGCGGGACCTGGAACTCCTCAAGTGGTGCACCGACCTGGTCAACGCCGTCTTCGAGCCCCAGCGCAAGACCGCCCGGACCACCCCGGCCCGGTAGGCCGCAGGTGCGCCGGCCGGCGCACCTGCGGCGGAGGCCCGTCCACCTCACGGCCTCCGCCCGGCCGGCGCGTCGGGCGACGCACCGGCCGGGCGGTCAGGCCCTGGGAGCGTCGGAGTCCCCGGGATCGGCCTCGTAGGTGATCCCGTACATCTCCTCGTCCTCGCTCGGCCTGCGCCGCCACCGGCGCCCGCCGGACGCCCGCCGGGCCTCCTTCGCCGACCTCTTCTCCTGGCGCCGGTGGGTGCGCAGCTCCTGTCGGGCCTCCTTGCGCGCCCCGCGCTCGGCCTCCCGGTCGACGGCGCGCGCGGCCCTGACCCGTTCCCTGGCAACGCGGCGCTCCCCGGGGGTGGCGGGCCGGGGCTCCTCCTCGGTCTCCGCCCCGGTGTCCTCGTCCTCCCGGCGGCGCAGCGGCGTCACCGTGGCCAGGCCCTTCCCGACCGGAACGTCCGGCGGCAGCTCCACCACCGGCCTCGGGTCGGATCCGGTCCGCTCGGAGGACCGCCGCGCCCCCGTCTCGGCGGTGGCCGCACCGGCCGCGGAGGCGTCCGGGGGGACCGCGCCTCCGCCCAGCCGCAGCTTGCGCCAGTACCACCAGTTCGCGATCCAGGCGGCGACGGCGGCGGCCACTCCCACCTCCAGAGCGGCGACGAGGCCCACCTGCCACGCCGAGGGCCCCACGTCGCTGAGCCGTTCGCCCCCCAGCGGCCCTCCCGCGATCTCCGCCAGGGCCGCGCACAGCATCCCCGTGGTCACCCCGCACACGAACCCCCACAGTGGCGCCGCCTCGCCGACCGCGTCGGGTGCGCTGCGCTGGGTCAGGACACCGCCCACCGCCCCCGCGGCGAACGGCACCGCCAAGGCCACCAGGGACACCACAGGAGCGGCCCCGTTGTCCGGCAGCGCGGCCAGCATCGGGAACACCGGCAGGGCGCCCACCGACACCCCCGTCGGTGCGACGACGGTGCCCGCCCCCATCGCGAACCCCGGCCCCAGCGCGTAGCAGACCGCGAACACCACCGCGTTGGGCAGGTACGCCAGCTGGATGACCACCAGCAGCACCCCGCCGACGAGCCCGGGCCCCAGCACCCGCGTCGTCTCGACGACCTCGGGGAAGTTCACCGCCAGGGCCGCCGCGAACAGCAGCAGCCCGCCCAGCAGGAGCATTCCGGTGGACGCGAGCATGCCCACCAGGAGGGACCTCGACCGGGCCGGCATCAGTTCCAGCAGGTCCCCGGCCGCCACGCCCTTGTCGCGCATGAGTTGGCGCAGGACCCCCCACCCTCCGGCGAGGAAGGCGATGACGAACCCCATGACCAGGGCGCGCGGCATGCTCGGTTCGATCGCGTCGGTGCGCGCCACCAGGGCCAGCGTGCCCGCGATCGCCGCGTAGGGGCCGGCGATCGCGACGGCCGCACGCCACACGTACCGGAGGCGGAGGATCTCGCAGGAGCGGGCCAGCCACCGGCCGGACCGGTACAGCAGCAGCCCCGGCAACAGGACCAGACCGAGCGGGAGCAGGGCGATCTGCCCGTCGGGAACCGAGAACGACACGTGGTGGCCGACCAGCCAGGCCAGAACCGCACCCTGGAGGATGTCGACGATCTCCTCCCCGAAGGTGTCGTGCGGCGCGGCCACCCAGCCGATGATGGTGAGGGTGACGATGGCGGCCAGCCCGCTGCCCGCCGCGGTGGCCGCGGCGATGCCGCCGGTCGCGTAGAGGGGCCTGAGCTCGTCGGCTGCCGGGGAGGCGGCGGCGGTGGTCCGCGAGCGCTTCGTCGGTCGGCCGCGGTCGGGGGGAGATCCTGGCGTACTCACCCGACTTATGCTGCCAGGGACCGGAATGCTCCGTGGTATCCCGGCGACGCGTGTCGTGTCCGCGTCCGCGGCGGCGGGGCGGAGGGAACCGCCGGTGTTCTGCCTTCGTCGTACGATATGAGACAGGTTTCACCCCCCGCCCCGAATGGATGCCCATGGCAGGCCCCGAACCCGACCGTTACCGGCTCTCCGACGAGGAGCGCGACGAGGCGCTGGAACGGTTGCGAACGGCACTGGAGGAGGGCCGCCTGGACTCCGAGGAGCACGGCGAACGTTCGGGGGCCGTGCTGAAGGCCGTCACCAACACGGATCTGGTCCCCGTGTTCGAGGACCTGCCCGCGGCCTCCAGGCCCGGTGCGCTCGCCGTCCCCGGGGTGAACGGACCGGGGAACGAGCCCTCACCCGCCGCCGGGGCGCCGGCCGGACGGGAGAAGGGGAAGAACTCCCCCGACCGCCGCAACCGGCCCAACGTGGGCGGACTGGTGATCTGGGGCGGGATCATCTTCGTGCTCTGGGGGGTGCCGTCCATCTCCAGCGGCAACACCAACGCGATCCTCGCGTGGCTGTTCTTCCTCGTGGTGTTCATGGTCCCGGGCGTGGTCGTGGCCTCCGTCCAGGCCGTCCGCAACAGGTCCGAGGGCGGTCGGCGAGCGATCGACTAGGCGTCCTCCTCCGAGGGCCTCAGGACCGGAGGGCAGCTGTCCGGGGGCTCCGCGCGGGACGCTGTGCGGCGTCCGTCCTGCTGGTGCTCCACGAGCGCGGAGCCGCGGTGGGAGGCGGGCCCGGAGGGATGCGGGCGGCTCGACCTGGTTCAGGGCACGCGAAAACGGCTCCGCCCCACCCTCCGGAAGATCCGGCGGTGGGGCGGAGCCGTGGAAGCGGACACCCGGGGGCGTCCCGTGGAACGCGTGCTAGAAGAGCTCGCGCACCAGCTTCGCGGTCTCGCTGGGGGTCTTGCCGACCTTGACGCCGGCAGCCTCCAACGCCTCCTGCTTCGCAGCCGCCGTGCCCGCCGAACCCGACACGATCGCGCCCGCGTGACCCATCGTCTTGCCCTCCGGAGCGGTGAACCCCGCGACGTAACCCACCACGGGCTTGGTCACGTTCGCCTTCACGAACTCCGCGGCACGCTCCTCCGCGTCACCACCGATCTCACCGATCATCACGATCACGTCGGTGTCCGGGTCGGCCTCGAACGCCGCCAGCGCGTCGATGTGCGTCGTCCCGATGATCGGGTCACCACCGATACCCACCGCCGACGAGAAACCGATGTCGCGCAGCTCGTACATCATCTGGTAGGTCAGCGTGCCCGACTTGGACACCAGACCGATCCGACCCGGCTTGGCGATGTCGGCCGGGATGATGCCCGCGTTCGACTGCCCCGGCGTGATCAGACCCGGGCAGTTCGGGCCCACGATCCGCGTCCTGTTGCCCTTGGCGTTGGCGTAGGACCAGAACGCCGCGGTGTCGTGCACCGGGATGCCCTCGGTGATCACGACCGCCAGGCCGATCTCGGCGTCGATCGCCTCGATCACCGCGTCCTTGGAGAACTTGGGCGGCACGAAGATCACGGTCACGTCCGCGCCGGTCGCGGCCATGCCCTCGGCCACCGATCCGAACACGGGCACCTCGGTGCCGTCGAAGTCGACCTTCTGGCCGGCCTTGCGCGGGTTGACCCCGCCCACGATGTCGGTGCCCGAAGCGAGCATCCGACGGGTGTGCTTGGTGCCCTCAGAGCCGGTCATGCCCTGGACCAGCACCTTGCTGTCCTTGGTCAGGAAAATAGCCATGGTGTGTCCCGTCCCCTACTTAGCCGCGAGCTCGGCGGCCTGAGCGGCGGCGCCGTCCATCGTGTCGACCCGGCGAACGGCCGGGTGGGCGCGCTCGTCGAGGATCTGGCGGCCCAGCTCGGCGTTGTTGCCGTCCAGGCGCACGACCAGCGGCTTGGTGACGTCGTCGCCGCGGCCCTCCAGCAGCTCCAGCGCCTGCACGATGCCGTTGGCCACCGCGTCGCACGCGGTGATGCCGCCGAACACGTTCACGAACACGCTCTTGACCGCGGGGTCGCCCAGGATGATCTCCAACCCGTTGGCCATCACCTCCGCGGAGGCGCCGCCACCGATGTCGAGGAAGTTCGCGGGCTTGACCCCGCCGTGCTCCTCACCGGCGTAGGCGACCACGTCCAGAGTGGACATGACCAGACCCGCACCGTTGCCGATGATCCCGACCTCACCGTCGAGCTTCACGTAGTTCAGACCCTTCGCCTTGGCGGCGACCTCGAGGGGGTCACCCTCCTCGGCGAACGTGAGGCTCTCCAGGTCCTGACGGAACTCGGCGTTCTCGTCCAGGGTGACCTTGCCGTCGAGCGCGACGACGCGGCCGTCCTTGGTGAGGATGAGGGGGTTCACCTCGACGAGGGTGGCGTCCTTGCCGACGAACGCGTCCCACAGCTTGGTGATGATCTCGGCAGCGCCCTCGGCCGCGGCCTCGGGCAGCTTGCCCGCCTTGGCGATCTCAGCCGCGATGTTCGCGGGAGCGCCGGTCAGCGGGTCGATGGAGATCTTGGCGACCGCGTCGGGGTTCGAGACGGCGACCTCCTCGATCTCCATCCCGCCCTCGGCGGAGCAGATCGACAGGAAGTTGCGGTTCGCACGGTCCAACAGGAAGGAGAAGTAGTACTCCTCCGCGATGTCGGAGGCCTCCTCGACCAGGACACGGTGGACCGTGTGGCCCTTGATGTCCATACCGAGGATCTGCTCGGCCTTGGCCTGAGCGTCCTCGGGGCCCTCGGCGACCTTCACGCCACCGGCCTTACCGCGACCACCGGTCTTCACCTGCGCCTTGACAACGACGCGGGGCTTGCCGGCAGCGGCGAACTCGTCAGCGATAGCACGTGCCTCGGAGGCCGTGCTCGCCACCTTCCCCTGGGGTACGGGAACCCCGTACTCTGCGAAGAGTTGCTTCGCCTGGTATTCGAACAGGTCCACGAGGGTCCGTCCTTGTAACTCGCTGGCTCAGGATGTCTACCGGGGTGGCCTCGTCCGGATCGGCTGTGACCTACTGGTACGTGTCACACGGAGCAGGCCCCCGAGGGGCCCTGCCGTTCACAGAGATCGGGATCGCCGCGGAGTCGCCACCCGCGACATGCGCAAAGCTTAGTCGCCTGAAATCCGGCCACCGGACACCGGGGGCGGGTTCTCCGCCTCCGCCCGGCCCCAAAAGCCGTCCATTCCGCACTGCGGGAGCACCCGCGTGGGAAATTGTGTGACCAGCGACACCGCGAATAACACGACATGGGGGCATTCGCCGCTCCGTGGCCGCTTCGGCCCTGCGACCAACATCACGCCCACGGGCGGCCTCCCGCCCCGGTGACGACGGGGCTGCCCGCTCGCGGTGCCGGCCGGTCCGCGGGGGTCAGGCGGCGTGCGCGGGGCGCACGTTCTCCCGCACCCACTCGGCGATCTCGGAGGTGGGCGCGCCAGGGGTGAAGATCTTGGCGACGCCGAGGCGTTCGAGCTCCGCGATGTCCGCGTCGGGGATGATCCCGCCGCCGAACACCCGGATGTCCTCGGCGTCGTTCTCCCTCAGCAGCTCCATCACCCGGGTGAACATGGTCATGTGCGCGCCGGAGAGCACGGACAGCCCGATCCCGTCGGCGTCCTCCTGGAGTGCCGCCGCGACGATCATCTCCGGCGTCTGGCGCAGCCCGGTGTAGATGACCTCGATCCCGGCGTCGCGCAGGACGCGGGCGACGATCTTGACCCCCCGGTCGTGCCCGTCCAGTCCCGGTTTGGCGACGACGATCCTTGCCGCACCCTCGGCCATGGCGTACCCCTCACGATGTGCCCCACGGCCCGGTTCCTCCTTGTGGGAGGTCCCCCGGGACGGGGTGGAGATGATGAATTCGTCTGAAGCGTAACCCAGGTCACTCACGGGTGGCGGGCACGGGGACGGGTATCTTCCGAACATGGGAGACGATGCCACCGAATTCGACCAGACCAGCACAGAGGACCTGCGGGACCGCGCCGTCGAGCTGGCTCGGAAGCGATGGGATCTGCGCTTCTTCTGGCGGCTGCTCGGCCTCATCCCCGCCGCCGAGGCCGCCGCCGGGAACGAGAGGGCCAGCGAGGCGAGCGTCGCCCAGCTGTCCGGCTTCGTGTACGAGGCCCTCTCCGTCGAGACCGACCCCGGGGTCCAGGAGGCCCTGCGTCCCGTCTACGTCCAGTACCTCGTCGACCACGGCGGGGAGGCGGACGACAGCGGCTCCGGCACCGGGGACCCCGGGCGCGGCCGGAGCGGGGCCGGCTCCGACGGGGCCGGTCCGGGCGGAGCGGACGCGACCGGGCCGGACCGCACACCAGGGGGCTCCTGACCCCGAGGGGTGCATGTCCGAAAACCGCCAGCACCCGGCCCGCCCCCTGGGTGACCATGGACAGTGTGATGGACGACGACCAGCGCTACCGCGCAGTACACAGCAGGGACTCCCGCTTCGACGGGGTCTTCTACACGGCAGTGCGCACCACCGGTATCTACTGCCGTCCGAGCTGCCCCGCCGTCACCCCGAAACGGGTCAACACCCGCTTCTTCCCCACGGCGGCCGCGGCCCAGGAGTCCGGGTTCCGCGCCTGCAAGAGGTGCCGCCCGGACCTGACTCCCGGCTCTCCCGAGTGGAACCTGCGGGCCGACGTGGTCGGCCGCGCGATGCGGCTCATCCAGGACGGCGCCGTGGACCGGGGCGGTGTCGGCGCGCTGGCCTCCGCCGTGGGATACAGCGAGCGCCAGCTCAACCGGCTGCTGTCCGCCGAGGTGGGGGCCGGGCCGCTGGCCCTGGCACGCACCGAGCGGGCCCAGACCGCCCGGATCCTGGTGGAGACCACGGACATGCCGATGACGGACGTCGCGTTCGCGGCCGGGTTCGCGAGCGTCCGCCAGTTCAACGAGACGATGCAGGCGGTGTTCGACCGCTCCCCCACCGAGATGCGCTCGATGGGCCGGTCCCGGTCGCCCGGGGCCTCCGAGCCGGGGACGATCACACTGCGGCTGCCCTACCGGGAGCCGATCGACCTGGCCGGGATGCTGCGGTTCCTGGGGGACCGCGCCGTCCCCGGCGTCGAGGAGTACCGGGACGGCGTGTACCGGCGGACGCTTCCGCTTCCGCACGGCCCCGGTGTGGCGGAGCTCTCGGCCGGCTCGAAGCCGGGGCACGTGCTGTGCCGCCTGCGCCTGACCGAGACCCGCGACCTGGCCAGCGCGGTACGCCGGTGCCGCAGGCTGCTCGACCTCGACGCCGACCCGCGCGCGGTCGCCGAGGCCCTGGGCGGGGACCCGCTGCTGGGCCCGGTCGTGACCGCCCACCCGGGGACGCGTTCGCCCGGGCACGTGGACCCGGCGGAGCTCGCGGTCCGGGCGGTGCTCGGACAGCAGGTGTCCGTGCGGGCCGCCCGGACCCTGGCGGGCCGGCTGGTGGAGCGGTTCGGGAAGCCGCTGGTGGAGGGCCTCGAGGTCCCGGGGGGCGGGCTCACACACGTGTTCCCGGAGCCGGACGTGCTGGCCGGGGCGGACCCCGCGGGGTTCTCGATCCCGGTGGCGCGCGGAACGGCCCTGGTGGGGCTGGCCTCGGCCGTCGCCTCGGGCCGCATCGACCTGGGGCCGGGCTGCGACCGGGACGAGGCCGAACAGCGCCTGGTGGAGCTGCGCGGGATCGGGCCCTGGACGGCGGGCTACGTGCGGATGCGCGGTCTGGGCGACCCCGACGTGTTCCTGCACGGCGACCTGGGGGTGCGGCTGGCGTTGGAGGCCAAGGGGGTGAAGTCCTCCCCCGCGGTGGCGGCCCGGGACGCTCTCGCGTGGAGCCCCTGGCGGTCGTACGCCACGCACCTGCTCTGGACCTCGTTGGGCGACGCAGCCCGGGCGCGGGAGGCGGGCCCCGCCGTGGACGGGGCGAGCGGGGCACGGACGGGTGATCGCGTGGCCGCGGGCGGCACCGGTTCCTCGGTGTGAACGGGAGCCGGTTCGACAGGAGCGCGATCGGCCCGGGGCCGGACCGGGCGGGAAGCGGTGGCCCCCGCTGCATCGTTGGAACCACGGGGCCCTCCGGGTCCGGTCGCCGTCGGAAAACGAAGACGGACGTGAGGGACGAGAGGGAACGGTATGAGCACCAAGCAGGCACCGCGTGCCGAGGCACACGGACAGGAGTCACTCTTCGGGGACATCGAGCCGGTCGCCCCCCAGCGGGTACCGACCGTGGAGTTCCGCGCCCCGTTGGCCGGGCCGACCAGGTACACCACGATGGACTCACCGGTGGGGCTGTTGACCCTCCACGGTGACGGCGAGGCCCTGAGCGGGGTGTACACGCCGGCCAAGGACGACAGCACGCTGAGCGTTCCGGCGGACTGGGTCGCCGACCCGGCAGCGTTCGCCGAGGCGGTCCGCCAGCTGACGGCGTACTTCGCCGGTGAACTCCGGGACTTCGCCCTGCCTCTGGCCCCCGCAGGGACCGAGTGGCAGCGCAGGGTCTGGACGGGGTTGACGACCATCCCGTACGGGGAGACCGCGAGCTACGGTCAGCTCGCCGAGGAGCTGGGACGGCCGACCGCTTCCCGCGCCGTGGGGATGGCCAACGGCCGCAACCCCCTCAGCATCATCGTTCCCTGCCACCGGGTGATCGGAGCGAACGGCACCCTCACGGGGTACGCGGGCGGCCTGGAGCGCAAGGAGTTCCTTCTCGGGCTGGAGGCCAGGGTCGCCTCCGCCTGACGGAACGGCGCACATCCACGCGGAACGGTCCCGGAAACGGGGCCGTTCCGCGTTGTCCACAGGAAGGAACCCGGGCTGGTCACGCACTCCCCACCGGGGTTGACTGGAAATCGGGGGGTCCCCTGGACGGGGGTGCTTCGGCCTGCCCTGGGGCGCCTGCGGGGTTCGGTGGACTTCCGACTATGCGGCATTCACACCTTTCCACCCCTTGCAGGCTGGTATTCGCATAGTTACTGTGCGGTAGCAATGTGATCCGAGACCCATGATCACACCTTGTCGTGTCAAACCCGTTCGCTCTACCCCCACAAGGAGAAGCGTTGACACCCCCCACCTCCCCCGCCTTTCGCGCGCGCCTTTCCCGCACCCGGTTCCTGGGCGCGGCCACCCTCTCACTGACCGCGGCAGCCGCCCTGGTCGTCTCCGCTTCAGCGGCCCAGGCCCAACCCGCACCGGCCGACACCGCGCTCGCCACCGCACCCAACGTCGAGGTCACCGCGGACGACTCCGCCGCCGGGGCCCTGCCGGGCGGGACGGCCGGGACCACGGCCGAGGACGTGCTCGCCGACGCGGTCATCGCGGATGTCCTGGAGGTCCGGGGCTCCGGCATCTCCGCCCTCGACGCCCAGGACCGCGACGTGAGGATCGACATCCGCGAGGCCTCCGACGGCTCGGCCTTCGGTGTGGCCATCGTGACAGCGCCCACGGGCTCCGAGGAGAGCCCGTACGCCTGGCTGTTCGCCGCCGACCACGAGGGGGCGGAGTGGACCGTGGGCCTGGAGGGCACGGAGGAGTTCTCCGAGATCCTCTCCGCGTCGACCCTGCTGGCGGAGGAGGAACGGGAGACCGTCGCCGACTCCACCAACCCGGACGAGGTGTCCGCCTCCTCCTACATCGGGGTGGGTCTGCCGTTCTCCATCGGCTCCTCGATGATCATGACCGGGGGCCCGCACGGGTTCAGCTCCGGCCACCCGTACAGTTCGGTGGACTTCGCCGGCGGCAACGGCCAGGCCCGCGCCGCCCGGGGCGGCTACGCCTACAGCCTCTGCACCGGCTGGACCCGGGTGATCCACGACAACGGGTACTCCACGGACTACTACCACCTGGAGGACTACCAGTGGCTGCCCGGCAACAACGTCGGCACCGGCCACTACCTCGGCACCCAGGGCAACAGCCTCTGCGCGGGCGGTTCCACGACCGGCGCCCACATCCACTTCGCCCTGCGGGGCTACACCGACCCCAACGCGGCGGGCTGGTACGTGGCGCTCCACGGCAGGACCCTCGGCGGCTGGACCTTCAATGAGGGCGCGGCCTACGGCGGATACGTCTACCGGAGCGGTGTCGGCACCGTCTACCCGGGTGGTGCGGTCTACAACTACGGGTTCTAGGAAACCCTGATTCACAAACGCACAATCTAGGGCGACAAAAAAGTGGGGAGGTTCCCATAAGGGAACCTCCCCACCCAAGAAAAACCGTGGCAGCGACCTACTCTCCCACCCCACCACAGGGCAGTACCATCAGCGCAAGGAGACTTAACGACCGGGTTCGGAAAGAGACCGGGTGTGACCCTCCAGCAATAACCACCACGGAAACCAAACACCACCACGAAACCCTCAACCCACCCCGAAAGGCAAGGAGAACCCCACAGCGGAAAACCGTGTGAACAAGTGTGCGCGAACATCCAATTATCTGCAGCGGACAAGCCCTCGGCCTATTAGTACCGGTCAGCTCCACCCCTCACAGGGCTTCCACACCCGGCCTATCAACCCCGTCGTCTACAGGGAGCCTTACCCTCTCAAAGGAGGCAGGAGACCTCATCTCGAAGCAAGCTTCCCGCTTAGATGCTTTCAGCGGTTATCCCTCCCGAACGTAGCCAACCAGCCATGCCCTTGGCAGGACAACTGGCACACCAGAGGTTCGTCCGTCCCGGTCCTCTCGTACTAGGGACAGCCCTTCTCAAGTCTCCAACGCGCACAGCGGATAGGGACCGAACTGTCTCACGACGTTCTAAACCCAGCTCGCGTGCCGCTTTAATGGGCGAACAGCCCAACCCTTGGGACCAACTCCAGCCCCAGGATGCGACGAGCCGACATCGAGGTGCCAAACCATCCCGTCGATATGGACTCTTGGGGAAGATCAGCCTGTTATCCCCGGGGTACCTTTTAGCCGTTGAGCGACACCGCTTCCACACGCCGGTGCCGGATCACTAGTCCCAGCTTTCGCTCCTGCTCGACACGTCCGTCTCACAGTCAAGCTCCCTTGTGCACTTACACTCAACACCTGATTACCAACCAGGCTGAGGGAACCTTTGGGCGCCTCCGTTACTCTTTGGGAGGCAACCGCCCCAGTTAAACTACCCACCAGACACTGTCCCCGAACCGGATCACGGTCCAAGGTTAGATGCCCGAAACAGTCAGAGTGGTATTTCACCAACGCCTCCACCGCCACTAGCGTGACAGCTTCACAGGCTCCCACCTATCCTACACAAACCATCCCAAACACCAATGTCAAGCTATAGTGAAGGTCCCGGGGTCTTTCCGTCCTGCTGCGCGAAACGAGCATCTTTACTCGTAGTGCAATTTCACCGGGCCCATGGTTGAGACAGTGGGGAAGTCGTTACGCCATTCGTGCAGGTCGGAACTTACCCGACAAGGAATTTCGCTACCTTAGGATGGTTATAGTTACCACCGCCGTTTACTGGCGCTTAGATTCCCAGCTTCGCAGAGGCGAACCCCCGCTAACCAGTCCTCTTAACGTTCCAGCACCGGGCAGGCGTCAGTCCGTATACAGCGTCTTACGACTTCGCACGGACCTGTGTTTTTAATAAACAGTCGCTTCCCCCCGCTATCTGCGACCCCACCCAGCTCAGACCGCAAAGGCCATCACCAGACAGGGCTCCCCTTCTCCCGAAGTTACGGGGACAATTTGCCGAGTTCCTTAACCATGGTTCACCCGAACGCCTCGGTATTCTCTACCTGACCACCTGCGTCGGTTTAGGGTACTGGCCACACACGAACTCGCTAGAGGCTTTTCTCGACAGCATGGGATCACTCACTTCACCAAAAACGGCTCGGCATCACGTCTCAGCCTTCACGAAGGGCGGATTTGCCAACCCCTCAGCCTACACGCTTACCCCCGGACAACCACCGCCGGGTAGAGCTACCCTCCTGCGTCACCCCATCACTTACCTACTACAAGCTCGGATCCCAGACCAGTTCAGAGGCAGCTCCCGAAGGACCCACCAAGAACCAGCGTGGTTAGCATCACCTGATTCGATACTGGACGCTCGTGCACGGGTACGGGAATATCAACCCGTTATCCATCGACTACGCCTGTCGGCCTCGCCTTAGGTCCAGACTCACCCTGGGCGGATTAACCTGCCCCAGGAACCCTTAGTCAATCGGCGGCAACGTTTCTCACGTTGCTTTCGCTACTCATGCCTGCATTCTCACTCGCACACCCTCCACCACACGATCACTCGGCAGCTTCTCCGGATGCACGACGCTCCCCTACCACACCAACACAAGGTTGGCATCCACAGCTTCGGCGGTGTGCTTAAGCCCCGCTACATTATCGGCGCAGAACCACTTGACCAGTGAGCTATTACGCACTCTTTAAAGGATGGCTGCTTCTAAGCCAACCTCCTGGTTGTCTCAGCAACTCCACAACCTTTCCCACTTAGCACACGCTTAGGGGCCTTAGCTGATGATCTGGGCTGTTTCCCTCTCGACTACGAAGCTTATCCCCCGCAGTCTCACTGCCGCGCTTCACTTAACCGGCATTCGGAGTTTGTCTGACGTCAGTAACCTTGTAGGGCCCATCAGCCAAACAGTAGCTCTACCTCCAGCAAGAAACACGCGACGCTGCACCTAAATGCATTTCGGGGAGAACCAGCTATCACGGAGTTTGATTGGCCTTTCACCCCTACCCACACCTCATCCCCCAGGTTTTCAACCCTGGTGGGTTCGGGCCTCCACGAGGTCTTACCCCCGCTTCACCCTGGACATGGGTAGATCACTCCGCTTCGGGTCCACAGCATGCGACTCAAACGCCCTATTCAGACTCGGTTTCCCTACGGCTACCCCACCCGGGTTAACCTCGCCACACACCATGACTCGCAGGCTCATTCTTCAAAAGGCACGCCATCACCAAAGACAAGCTTCAGCTCTGACGGCTTGACAGCACACGGTTTCAGGTACTATTTCACGACCCCTCACCGGGGCACTTTTCACCTTTCCCTCACGGTACTAGTGCACTATCGGTCATCAGGACGTATTTTGGCTTAGCAGGTGGTCCTGCCAGATTCACACGGACTTTCACGGGCTCCGCGCTACTCGGGAGAACACCAACACCTAGACTCTTCCTTCACCTACGGGACTCTCACCCACTACGGTTCCGTTTCCCAACGGATTCAGCTAAAAGAATCAATCAGCGCTCCAGGTCGGCAGACCTGGAAAGATGTTTCCCACAACCCCGCACACGCAACGACTGCCGTCTATCACACGCGCACGGTTTAGCCTCTTCCCCGTTCGCTCACCACTACTAGGGGAATCACTGTTGTTTACTCTTCCTACGGGTACTGAGATGTTTCACTTCCCCGCGTCACCACCAACTACCCTATACATTCAGGTAGCGGCAACCCGACACAACTCGGGCTAGGTTTCCCCATTCGGACACCCACGGATCAAAGCTCGGTTGACAGCTCCCCGTGGCCTATCGTGGCCTCCCACGTCCTTCATCGGCGCCTGATGCCAAGGCATCCACCGTGTGCCACTATCACTTGGCCACTACAGATAATAAGATGCTCGCGCACACTATTCACAAATCAAAACACCAACCGCATACCCTCACACCACGTCCCCCAGCC